>JAPPPS010000081.1 GCA_028817405.1 Gammaproteobacteria bacterium | reverse complement strand
CGGTTTTTTGCTCCAAAAGCCCATGGTCGTCTCCTCGCTTTCAAGCGGTTGAGTTGGAAGTGGCGTCTATCATAACCCGGAAATGAGTCGAAAAATCAACTTGTTTTAAGCGGTGATTGCGGTGATTCCGCGGTCGCGTGGTGGTGCAGTTCCAGCAACTCGGCGGTGATGGAGACGGCGACTTCCATTGGGGTTTTGCCGCGGATGGAGGCGCGGCCGATGGGGCAGGTGAGGCGCGACAGTTCGGCGGCGGCGAAGCCTTTTTTGCGCAGGCGGCCGCGGAACGAGGCGGCTTTGGAGCGCGAGCCGATGAGGCCGCAGTATCGGGCGTCGGCGCGGTTCAGCATGGCTTCGCAGAGTTCGAAGTCGAGGTCGTGGCTGTGCGTCATGACCAAATAAAACGCGGCCGGCGGGCAGTTTTCCACCGCCTCGAACGGGTTTTTCATGGCCAGCGTCTCGATGTTCGGCGCAACCGTCGGCGGGAAAATTTCGGCGCGCGAATCGTGCCACCGTACGCGGCACGGCAACTCCGACAAGATGACCGCCAACGCCCGCCCGACATGCCCGGCGCCGAACAGCGCGATGTGGAAGGCGCAGGCCGGGAAGCATTCCAGCAGCAGCGTGACGCGGCCGCCGCAGCACTGGCCGAGGTCGTTGCCGAGCGTGAAAGCGCGGGTTTGCACCGCCGCCCGGCCGTCGGCGAGCAGTTGCCGGGCCATGGCCGCGGCCTCGAATTCCAATCGGCCGCCGCCGATGGAGTCGTAAGTGGCGTCGGCCGCGACCACCATTTTGGCGGCGGTGTCGCGCGGCGCGGAGCCTTGCGTTTCCAGCACCGTGACCAACACGAAGGCGGCGTTTTCGCGGGTTAGGCGGGCCGCGGCGTCGAGCCAGTTCATGGCGCGCCCTCGCCGGTTTTGCCGCGGACGGGGTTGCCGGTGCCGCCACCGTCACCACCGTCATCACCGTCGCCCCCGCTTAACGGACTGCGGGGGTGACGGGAGATGTCGCCGTCGCCGCCATCGCCGCCGCGGCCAGGGCCGCCATTTTCGTCGCGGCCGCCACCACCGTCACCACCACCGCCCCCGTCCCCACCCCGCAATTCCTCCGCCACGCGCAGAATTTCCTCCGGCGTGGCCGGCGCGTTCAGGCGCGGGCAGACGCGGTAGTCGGCGAGCGATGCCAGCGCGTCGCGAATCGCGCACCACACGGAAATCGCCAACATCAGCGGCGGTTCGCCGACCGCTTTGGAGCGCAGAATCGTGTCCTCGGCGTTCGGCGAATCGGCCAGCAGTTGGGCGTTGAACTCGGCCGGCGCGTCCGAGACCGCGGGGATTTTGTAGGTGGCGGCGCTGTCGGTCAGCAGGCGGCCGTCCGCGTCCCACTTTAATTCCTCGCAGGTCAGCCAGCCGATGCCTTGCAGGAAGCCGCCCTCGACTTGCCCCAAATCCACCGCCGGGTTGATGGAATTGCCGGCGTCGTGCAGCAGGTCGGCGCGCAGCAGTTTGTACTCGCCGGTTAAGGTGTCGATGACGACTTCGGACACCGCGGCGCCGCAGGCGAAATAGTAGAACGGGCGGCCGTTGGCGGACGCGCGGTCGTAGTGGATTTTCGGCGTGCGGTAGAAGCCGGCCGCCGACAACGGCACCCGGGCGCGCCACGCCGACTGCGCCGCTTGTTCCCAAGTCACGGCCCGGCCCGCGACCGTGATGCGGTCATCAGCGAATGTCACCTGCGCCGCGTCCGCGCCATGCGTCGCCGCCAAATGCGCCGCCAGCCGCGCCTTAATCTCGCGCGCAGCGTTGCGCGCCGCCATGCCGTTCAGGTCGCTGCCGGCCGATGCCGCGGTCGGGGCGGTGTTCGGCACTTTGTCGGTGCGCGTCGCCGACACCCGCACGCGCGCCACGGCCACGCCCAACTCCGCCGCGACCACCTGCGCGACTTTGATTTGCAAGCCCTGGCCCATCTCGGTGCCGCCGTGGTTCAGCAAGATGCTACCGTCGGTGTACAAGTGCAGTAGCGCGCCGGCCTGGTTCAAGTGCGCGACCGTGAACGAGATGCCGAACTTGACCGGGGTCAGCGCCAGGCCCCTTTTCAGTACCGGACTGGCGGCGTTGTCGCGGCGGATGCGCGCGCGGCGGCGACGGTAATCCGACTCGCGCTCCAGTTGCTCGATGATGCGCGGCAGCGGGAAGTCGGTGACGGTTTGGCCGTACGGCGTGCGGTTGCGCGGTGCCTCTCCGTATAAATTCCGCTTGCGAATATCCAGCGGGTCGGCGCCGAGGGCGAACGCGATTTGGTCGATGACTTCCTCCGCGACCAACATGCCTTGCGGCCCACCGAAGCCGCGGAACGCGGTGCTGGAGACGGTGTGGGTTTTGCACCGCAGACCGTCGATGGTGGCGTGCGGCAGGTGGTAGGCGTTGTCGCAGTGGAACATCGCGCGGTCGACCACCGCGTCCGACAAGTCCGGCGAGTTGCCGCACTGCGCCGCTAACACATAACGCGCGGCGGTGATGCGCCCGTCGCCGTCGTAGCCGACTTCGTATCGGTTCCAAAACGGATGGCGTTTGCCGGTCATGCGCATGTCGTCGCGGCGCGCCAGCCGGCACTCGACCGTCCGCCCGGTGCGCACGGCGAACAGCGCGGCGATGCAAGCCCACGGCCCGGCGTGGGTTTCCTTGCCGCCGAACGCGCCGCCCATACGCCGGGTGCTGAGCGTGACTTTGTGCATCGGGATGCCGAGCACCGTCGCCACCTGAATCTGCGTCTCGGTCGGGTTTTGGTTGGAACTGTGGACTGTGACGGTGCCGTCCTCGCCGGGAACGGCGCGCGCGACCTGGCCCTCGAGGTAGAAATGCTCCTGGCCGCCGACGCGGATTTGGCCGCGGATGCGGTGTTCGGCTTTCGCCAGCGCGGCCGCGGCGTCGCCGCATTGCATGCGGTGCGGCGGGCGGACGAAGTGCGATTGTTCCGCCGCCTCCCGCAAGTCCAGCAGCGGCCGGCGCGGCGCGTAGTCGATGCGCGCCAGGGCCGCGGCGCGGCGGGCCGCGGTGAAATCGGTGGCCGCGACCGCGAACAGCAACTGGCCCATGTACTCAATGGTACCGGCCGCGGCGTCGACGAAAAGCGGGTCGCCGGGGAAGACCGGGCCGATGTCCAACGCGCCCGGCACCTCGGCCGCGGTGATGACATCGACCACGCCGGCGGCGGCGCGCACCCGCGACAAGTCCATGCGTCTCACGCGGCCGTGCGCGATGGCGCTGCCGCCGACGCAGGCGAACAGTTGCCCGGCGGCGCGCGCGTGGTCGCCGACATAAAGCGCGTCGCCGGTGACATGGCCGCGGGCGCTGTCGTGCGGCGGCGCGGCCCGGGTTGTGGTCGCGGCCGGCGCTGGCGGGGACGCGGCCGGGGTTGCCGGGGCGGGCGGGGACGCTGTCGACACTGTCGCCCCCGTCGACCCGGTTGACTTAGTTTCGCGCATCGTTTCGCGCATCGATTTGGGTCTGCACGGTCGCGCCGGGGCGCGCGCCGGGCAGTTCCATGAACAGGCGGTTCAGTAGATTCTGCGCCACCGTCATGCGGTACGCGGCGCCGGCGCGGGCGTCGCTGATGGGCTGGAAATCATCGCGCAGCGCGCGCCGGGCCGCGGCCAGCGTGGCCGCGGTGAGCGGCCGGCCGCGCAGCGCCTCCTCGCAATGCAGCGCGCGTTTGGGAATCTCCGCCATGCCGCCGAACGCGGCGCGCACGCCGGCCACGGTGTTGCCGCCGCGCTCCACGCTCACATAAAACGCCGCGCACACCGCCGCGATGTCGTCGTCCATGCGCTTGCTGATTTTGTACATGTACAGTGTGGCGGCCGGGGCATCCGGTTTGGTCGCCTTAGTACCCAGGGTACCCAGGGCCGGGGCGCGCGGCACCAGAACGCTGCGGATGAATTCACCGTCCGCTAACGCGGTTTGCTTGTAGGCGGTGAAAAAATCCTCGACCGCGAGGCGGCGGATGCGCGCGCCCTGCTGCAGTTTCACTTCCGCGCCCAAAGCGATGAGCGCCGGCGGTAGGTCGGCGACCGGCGAGGCGTTGGCGAGGTTGCCGCCGACCGTGGCTTGGTTGCGGATTTGCATGGAGCCGAAGCGGCGCAGGAGTTCGGCCAGGGCCGGATGTTCTGCGCCTAATGGGCCGGCGCAGTCGGCCAGCGGCACGGCGGCGCCGATGTCCAAGTGGCGGGCGGTGGCGCGCAGGCGGTTGAGTTCTTTGACGCGGCTGACGCTGATGAGCGCGTCGAGCGGCCGCAATTCTTGGGTGACTTCCAGCGCCAGGTCGGTGCCGCCGGCGACCAACCGTGCGCCGGGCAAGTCGCGCAACAAGCCGGCCAATTCCCGCGCCGATTGCGGCAGGTGGAAGTCGCTTGCGCCCGGCTGGCGGCGGCGCAGGCGTTTGAGTTGGCGCGCCTGCGGTTTTTCGGCGCGGCTGAATTGGTCCGGGGCCGCGGCGCGCGTGGCTTGGGCCGCGGCGTCGATAATCGGGCGGTAGCCGGTGCAGCGGCAGAGATTGCCGGCGAGGTGGTTTTCGATGATATGGCGCGGGGCGGCGGCAATTTCGCGCGCTTCCCCGTCGCGCCGCGATTTCGCATGCCAATTTTTATACAGCGCAAACAACGACATCACGAATCCCGGCGTGCAGAATCCGCACTGCGAGGCGTGGTGTTCGACCAACGCGCGTTGCACCGGGTGGAGTGCGCCGTTCTCCGCCAGGTCTTCGACGCTGATTAATTGGCGGCCGTGCAACTGCCCGGCGAAGGCGATGCAACTGTTGACCGCGCGGTAACTGAGCACCTCGCCGGCCGCGTCGGCCTCGGCCACGACCACGGTGCAGGCGCCGCAGTCGCCGGACGCGCAGCCTTCCTTCGTGCCGATTTTGCGGCGATTCTCGCGCAAATATTCCAGCACGGTGGCGTCCGCGCGCGCCGCATCCAGCGCGATTTCGTCGTGGTTGAGTAAAAAACGGGTCATTCCGTCATTCCAATTGCGGGCATCGGCGGGCGGCGGCGGACGCAAAAGTGTAGCATGGCGATGCAGCGGGACGGTGGCGAGAGGCGGGCCGGGCGCGGCTTTTGGATTTTCGCCTTTTGGCGGCAGCGGCGCTTGACAAAACTATATCGTGGTATATTCTCGCGCGCTTGCCACAAGATATAGTGGTCGCCGGTCAAAACCGCTTTCGGCTAAAATAACCGGCTGATGCCACCGGCGCAGCGACTGACGGTCAGGCGGTGTTAAACTGGCGGCCATTGGCGGCACCGGCGGCCGGTGGCGAAAAGACGCAAAGAGACCCAGTCAGAGCAAGCGAGAGCAAACTCGACAACCGAGCAAACCAAAAGAGGCAGCCATGTCACAAGTTACAGCCATTCGGCAAAAAACCGGCCCGCGCCACGGCCCGCGCGACCCGCAGCGCATCGAAATGCAGCCCGCTTCGGCCGACATCTGGGACAAAAAATACCGCCTCAAAACGGTGCGCGGCGAGGCCGTGGACGCCGACATCGACGCCACTTTTGAGCGCGTCGCCGGCACTTTGGCGGCGGTCGAGAGCGGCGAAGAACAACAGCGCGCGTGGTATGAAAAATTCCTGTGGGCGTTGCAAAACGGCGCCATCCCGGCCGGGCGCATCGTCGCCAACGCCGGCGCGCAGCAGCACAAACCAGCGACCAGTACCATTAATTGCACGGTGTCGCGCACGGTGCCGGATTCCATGGACGGCATTCTGGTCTCGGTGCACGAGGCCGGCATGACCCTGAAAGCCGGCTGCGGCATCGGCTATGAATTCTCCACCCTGCGGCCCAAAGGCGCGTTCGTCAGCGGCGCCGGCGCGTATACCTCCGGGCCGCTGTCGTTCATGGATATTTTCGACTCAATGTGCTTCACCGTGTCCTCGGCCGGCGGCCGCCGCGGCGCGCAGATGGGCACTTTCGACATCAGCCACCCGGACATCATGGGGTTCATCCGCGCCAAGCGCGAAGACCGCCGCCTGCGCCAGTTCAACCTGTCGTGTTTGATTACCGACGAGTTCATGCAGGCGGTGGCCGACGATGCCGCATGGCCACTGTCGTTTCCGGCCACGGCGCGCGAGTTTGAAGACGGCGCATCCAAAATTATCTGGCGGCACTGGCCGCGCGGCGACAACGACGATTACATCACCGACGACTTGGGCCGCACCGCCTGCCGGGTGTATGAGACGGTGCGCGCCAAGCGGTTGTGGAATGTGATTATGAGTTCCACCTACGACTACGCCGAGCCGGGCTTCATCCTCATCGACCGCATCAACGACCTGAACAACAACTGGTTCTGCGAGAACATCCGCGCCACCAATCCATGCGGCGAACAGCCGCTGCCGCCGTACGGCGCATGCCTGCTGGGCTCGGTCAACCTAACGCGGTTTGTCGACCAGCCGTTCACCACCGATGCGCGTTTTGACTGGGAAAAATACCGTGAAGTGGTCGCGGTGTTCTCGCGCATGCTGGACAATGTGGTGGAGGTCAACGAGTTGCCGCTGGCGCAGCAGCGCGCCGAGATTACCGCCAAACGCCGTCACGGCATGGGCTTCTTGGGGCTGGGCTCGGCGTTGACGCTTCTCGGCATTAAATACGGCAGCGAGGAGTCGCTGGACTTCACCCGGCGGGTGGCGCAAGAGATGGCGGAAGTGGGCTGGGAGACCGGCATTCAATTAGCCGAGGAGAAGGGGTGCGCGCCGATTCTCGACCAGGAGTTTGAGGTCACCGTCGAGATGTTGGCGCGCCGCCCGGAGATGGCCGAGGACGGTTACCAAGCCGGCGACCGGGTGCGTGGCGCGGTGCTGATGGGGAAGTATAGTCGATACATGCAGCAGTTCCCGCAAACGCTGCGCGATGCCATCGCCGAGAAGGGTTGCCGCTACACCCACCACACTTCCATCGCCCCGACCGGCACCATCAGTTTGTCGCTCGGCAACAACGCCAGCAACGGCATTGAGCCGTCGTTCGCGCACATGTACAGCCGCAATGTGATTCGCGAGGGCAAGAAATCGAAGCAGAAAGTGGAGGTGCTGTCGTTTGAGTTGTTGGCGTACCGGCAACTGGTCAACCCCGACGCCTCGCCGAGCGCCGAGGATGCGCGCAACCAACTGCCGGATTATTTCATCACCGCCGCCGACATCACGCCCAAGCAGCATGTCGATGTGCAGGCCGCGGCCCAGCAGTGGATTGACTCGTCGATTTCCAAGACCGCCAATGTGCCGACCGATTTCGCCTTCGAAGAGTTTCAAGACATCTACCGTTATGCGTGGGAGAAGGGCTTGAAAGGCTGCACCACTTTCCGCTTCAATCCGGCCGTGTTCCAAGGCGTGTTGGTCAAGGACGCG
This sequence comes from Gammaproteobacteria bacterium, assembly GCA_028817405.1. Taxonomy (GTDB): domain Bacteria; phylum Pseudomonadota; class Gammaproteobacteria; order Arenicellales; family Poriferihabitantaceae; genus JAHRAW01. The sequence goes on along the minus strand of JAPPPS010000081.1, from coordinate 41,688 downwards.
GACTTGGAAAACACCACCTATCGTTTTACCCTCGACAACGGCGAGACGGTCGAAGCCAAAGGCAACGAGGAAATCGAATACGACGGCGAGACGCACACCGCCGCGAATTTGTTTGACGCGTTGAAGGAAGGGTATTACGGGCGGTTCTGACCGCGGGTTTTAAGCGGGATTCAATCTGCGGATTTCAACCGCGGCTTGGCGCGCGAACCGCGAACTTCACCTCGAGAGCACTTCGAACATGAGCATCCAAATCAAGCAGAAAATCGTCGACTACCACCTCGTCGAAGCGCAGGAAGAGCGCGCCGCCGAGGCCGAGTCCGACTCCAAGTCAGCGGCATCGACATCGACATCGACAGCGTCGGCCCCGGCGGCCAAAACCCGCGCGACCGGCCACGGCGGCAACGGTGCGGGCAACATCGCGCGCATGCACGAGAAGGTCGAGCGCCCGGAGATGTTGGTCGGCAGCACCTACAAAATCAAAACCCCGGTGTCCGAACACGCGTTCTACATCACCATCAACGACATGCTGCTGAACCCCGGCACGCCGTACGAAAAACGCCGCCCGTTCGAGATGTTCATCAACTCCAAAAACATGGACCACTACCAGTGGATTTCCGCGCTGACTCTCATCGTGTCCGCGGTGTTTCGCAAGGGCGGCGATGTCACCTTTCTGGTCAAGGAACTGCAAAGCGTGTTCGACCCGAAGGGCGGCTACTTCCGCAAAGGCGGCAAATACATGCCGTCGCTGGTCGCGGAAATCGGCTATGTCATCGAGGCGCACCTGAAAATCATCGGCCTCATCAAAGCGCCGGTGGTCGACAAGCACCAGCGCGAAATCATCGAGCAAAAACGCCGCAAGTTCGAGCAGCAGCAGGCCGCCCTCAAAGCCGACCTCGGCGACGCCAACGGCGACTTCCCCGCGGGCGCGGAGTTGTGCGGCAAGTGCCACACCAAAGCGATGATTGTCATGGACAACTGCCTGACCTGCCTGAACTGCGGCGAGAGCAAATGCAGTTGACGCGCGCCCATCGCAACGCCTATACTCGCGCCCTTAAACCAACCCCACGGGAGACCGACATGCAACCCAGCGACTACCTCTACGCCCGCCCTTCGTTTGCCGAAGGCGTGGCGCGCATCATGGATTTTGGCAACACGCTTGGCGTCTACAACGCGTCCGGCGCCCCCGGCGATACCGACCCGGACAGCGCCGCGCTGCGCAAGGACTGGGAGGTCATCGGAGGGGATTTTCGCCATGCCGTGGCGGAGTTCACTGCCGAGGAATCGGACCGGTTGGCCGCCGCGGACAACACCGCGAGTGAAGGGTGAGCAGAGGGCGCGCGAACCATCGCTTGTCCCGGTCCCGGCCGCCAGTGGGCGGCGTATCGAACCGGCGGCACATCGCCACCGTCGAGACAAAAACCTGGTCCGGCCCAATCCCGCCGCCGCAAACGCTTGAAGGTTACGAAATGCTGGTCCCCGGCGCGGCCGACCGAATCCTGAAACTCGCCGAAACCCAAACCGCGCATCGCATCGACATGGAAAGCACGGTGATTCGCGGCGATTCCAAGCGCAGTTATCTCGGCTTAATCGCCGGTTTCGCGCTTTCGACGATGGTGATTGCGGGCGGAATTTATTTGATTGCAATCGGTCACGACTGGGCCGGCGTCGGGCTGGTCGGGCTGAACCTCACCGGGCTGGCCGCGGTGTTCGTGTACGGTTCGCGCATCCGCCAGGCCGCGTTGCGGCGTGAGATGACGCAGCATCCGCATCCGCCCGCGTAGTCAAAATCCAACGCGCCGCCGCTCATGAAAATCGCATCCAACCCGCATCAATCATGCTGAACAAAACCGCTTGGTGGAAATATTCGCTGGTCGCGTTAGTGCTCGCGGTCGGGGCGTTTTATGCGCTGCCGAATGTGTTCGGCAACGACCCCGGCGTGCAGGTGCGCGGCGCGCGCGGGCTGAGCGTCGGGGCTGAGGCGCTGCAGCGCGTCGAGTCGGCGCTGGCGGAGGCGTCCATCGAGGTCAAGGCGCTGGCGCGCGACGCCGACGGCATCCGCGTGAGATTCGCCGACATCGAGAGCCAGTTGCAGGCGCGCGAAGTCATCGAGCGCGAACTCGGCGACGGTTACACCACCGCGCTCACGCTGTTGTCCGGCGCGCCGGCGTGGCTGACCGACTCCGGCGCCAACCCGATGTACCTCGGCTTGGACTTGCGCGGCGGCGTGCATTTCCTGCTGGAAGTCGACATGGACAGCGCCGTCGCGCGCGCGCATGACCGATACACCGCGGACCTAAAACGCATCCTGCGCGAAGGCGGCCTGCGCTACCGTCGCATCCGCCCCAACCCGGACGGCGACATCGAAGTCGCATTGCGCGACGCCGGGCAAATCGAGCCGGCCGAGGCGCTCATCGCGCGGCGCGCGCCGGAGTTGGAGACGCGCGTCGACGAAGCGCGCAGCGGCGTGTTGTTGGCGCGGCTCGGCGAGGAGCGCGTCGACGAGATTAAGGCGTTCGCGCTGGAGCAAAACATGACCGCGCTGCGCAACCGCATCGACCAGTTGGGCGTTGCCGAGCCGGTGGTGCAGCGCCAGGGCGACGCGCGCTTGGTGATTCAGTTGCCGGGCGTGCAGGACACCGCGCGCGCCAAGCGCATCCTCGGCCGCGCCGCCACGCTGGAGATGCGCTTGGTGGACGAAGAACACAACGCCGAGGCGTTGCAATCCGGCCAGGCCCCCGCCGGCTCGCGGTTCTACCGTTTCCGCGACGACCGCCGCATTCTGCTGCTGCGCCGCGTCATTTATTCCGGCGAAAACATCATCGACGCCGCGGCCAGTTTGGACACCCAGACCGGCTCGCCGATTGTCAGCATCACCTTGGACGCCGCGGGCGCGCGCATCAACTCGCGCATCACCGGCGAGAACATCGGCAACCGCATGGCGGTGGTGTATCTGGAAACCGCCTCGCAACTCAAGCGCGACGCGGACGGCAATGTCGAGCGCGACGCGCGCGGCCGGCCGCTGCGCGTGAGTCGCAAAATCGAGGAAGTGCTGACCGCGCCGGTGATTCGCGACCAGTTGGGCAAGCGTTTCCAAATCGAGGGTTTGGACAGCGTGTCCGAGGCGCGCGACTTGGCGTTGATGCTGCGCGCGGGGGCCTTGGCCGCGCCGGTGGAAATCATCGAGGAGCGCACCGTCGGCCCCAGCCTCGGCCGCGCCAACATCAACCAGGGCTTCAACTCGGTGCTTGCCGGCTTCCTGTTGGTGCTGGTTTTCATGCTCATTTATTACCGCGTGTTCGGCGTCACCTCGACCATCGCCTTGACCTTGAACTTGGCGTTGATGGTGGCGGTGCTGTCGTTCTTTCAGGCGACGCTGACCTTGCCCGGCGTGGCCGGCATCGTGCTCACCGTCGGCATGGCGGTGGACGCCAATGTCCTCATTTTCGAGCGCATCCGCGAGGAAATTCGCAACGGCAACTCGCCGCAAGCCAGCATCCACTTGGGCTACGACCGCGCGCTGTCGACCATCGTCGACGCCAACATCACCACCCTCATCGCCGCCGTGGTGCTGTTCAATTTCGGCACCGGTCCAATTAAAGGCTTCGCGGTCACGTTGAGCATCGGCATTCTCACCTCGATGTTCACCGCCATCATGGTCACGCGCGTCCTCATCAATTGGTACTACGGCGGCAAGTCGGTGCGCGCGTTGTCGATTTAGTGATTTAAGCATTTCAGCCTCCAAGCATTCGAGACCCGACATGGAAATTTTCAAGCGCGCCACCCGCATCGACTTCCTCGGCCGGCGCAAGTTGGCGCTGACGGTGTCGACGCTGTTGTTGGTCGCAGGGCTATCCTCGCTGCTCGGCCGCGGCCTGAACTTCGGCATCGATTTCAGCGGCGGTACTTTGGTCGAAGTCGGCTACGAGGAATCGGTGGAAATCGAGTCGGTGCGCGGCGCGTTGCGCGAGGGCGGTTTCAGCGACGCGGTGGTGCAGCATTTCGGCACCGCGCGGGATGTGTTGGTGAGGTTGCCGGCCGGTTCCGCGGCCGCGGCCACGGTCGATGGCGATGCGGCCGGCTCCGCGGCGAGATTGAGCGAGCGACTCATCAATGTGCTGCGCGCGCCGTTCGGCGAGCAACTGTCCGGCGAGGAGAGCCCCGGCGGCTTGCAGCAATGCGTGTCGGTGCGCGGCGATGCCCTCATCGATGACTCCACCGTCGCCGATTCCACCGTCGCCGATACCGTCGCCGAATCGACCGTCCCCGATTCCACCGACGAATCCACCGTCACCCCGGAAACCGCGCCCGCCACCACCGTCGCCGACTGCCGGGTGCAGATGCGCCGGGTGGAATTCGTCGGCCCGCAAGTCGGCGACGAACTCGCCAACCAAGGCGGCTTGGCGATGCTGTATGCGCTCATCGGCGTGTTAATTTATGTCACCTTCCGTTTTGAATGGCGTTTTGCGGTCGGCTCGGTCATCGCGCTGGCGCATGATGTGCTGGTCACGGTGGGCATCTTCTCGCTGTTTCAGTTCGAGTTCTCGTTGCCGGTGCTGGCCGCGGTGCTGGCGGTCATCGGCTACTCGCTGAACGACACCATCGTGGTCTACGACCGCATCCGCGAAAACTTCCGCAAAATGCGCAAGCACGGCGCGGTCGACATCATCAACATCTCCATCAACCAAACCCTGCCGCGCACGGTGCTGACCTCGCTGACCACGCTGTTCGTGGTTTTGACCTTGTTGATTTTCGGCGGCGAAGTGATTCGCGGCTTCGCCATCGCGCTGTTCATCGGCGTGGTCGTCGGCACCTACTCATCGGTTTTTGTCGCCAGCCCGGTGGTGCTGGCGCTCGGCATCACCCGCGAAGACATGCTGCCGGTGAAAAAGGAAGGCGAAGACGCGCCCGCGGCGCAACCGTAACCGCGGCCCCGCCTGACCGCGCGCCTGTGCCCGGCCCCCGGCTTGGCGCGGCATTTTCGATGGAGGCGTGAACCGATGCAATGCCCCTACTGCGCGCACCCCGACACCCGGGTCATCGACTCGCGGCTCGGCGACGGCGGCGAATGCGTGCGTCGCCGGCGCGAATGCGCGGCTTGCGCCGAGCGTTTCAGCACCTTCGAGCAGACCGTGCTGTCGATGCCGCAGGTGATTAAATTCGACGGCCGGCGCGAGAAGTTCGATGAGTCGAAACTGCGGCGCGGCATCGACCGCGCGCTGGAAAAACGCCCGGTCAGCGGCGAAACCGTCGAGGGCGCGATTAAGCGCGTGATGCGCCGTTTCACCTGCGCCGGCGAGCGCGAAGTGCCGGCCGCGGCCATCGGCGAGGCGGTGATGCGCGAGTTGAGCGAACTGGACGGCGTGGCGTATCTGCGCTTCGCTTCGGTGTACCGCCGGTTTCAGGATGTCGACGCTTTCAACACCGAGGTCGAGCGCCTGCGCGGCGCGCAACTGAGCCGCCCGAACAAAGTGCAACTGTCGATTTTCGGCGGCGCCAAGGTCTGAGTCTTAAGCATGTTCGACGCGGTCAAAGAATTCGCCGCCCGGCATCGGCCGGGGTCGGCCGTGGGGTCTCCGGCGGCACCGGCGCCGGCACCGGCACCGGCACCGGCGCAAAACGCCGCGGCCGCCGAGGTCGCGGCCCGGCCGGCCGCCGCGGTCGTCAGCATCGCCGGCCCCACCGCCGCCGCCGACGCAAAACACATGGCGCGCGCGCTGGCGTTGGCGGCCAAGGGCATCAACAGCACCCACCCCAACCCGCGCGTCGGCTGCGTGGTGGTGGCCGGCGGCGCGGTGGTCGGCGAGGGCTGGCATCGCGCGGCCGGCGGTGAGCACGCGGAAATCGCGGCGCTGCGCCAGGCCGGCAAACGCGCCGCCGGCGCGACCCTGTATTCCAACTTGGAGCCGTGCTCGCATCACGGGCGCACCCCGCCGTGCGCGGATGCGGTCATCGCGGCCGGCATCGGCCGCGCGGTCATCGCCATGTACGACCCCAACCCGCGCGTCGACGGCGTGGGCGCGTTGCGGCGCGCCGGCGTCGAAGTCACGGTCGGCGTTGGCGCGCGCGCCGCGGCGCAATTAAACCGCGGATTTTGCGCCCGTTTCAGCGTCGGGCGACCGTGGGTGACGCTGAAAATGGCCGCCAGTTTGGACGGCAAAACCGCGCTCGCCGACGGCCGCAGCCAGTGGATTACCGGCCCAGCGGCGCGCCGCGACGCGCACCGTCTGCGCGCCGCCAGTTCCGCGATTCTCACCGGCATCGGCACGGTGCTGCGCGACGACCCGCGCCTAACCGTGCGTTTGGGGGCGCGCCGCGACGGCAAACTGGCGACCGGCCGCCAGCCGCTGCGCGTCATCCTCGACAGCCACTTGAGTACCCCGCCGCGGGCGAAAATCCTGCGCGCGCCCGGCAACGCGTTGCTCATCACCACCGCGGCCGAGGCCGCGGCCATCGGGCTGTTGCGCGGCCCCGGCGTGGAAGTGCTGGTCTGCCGCGCCGCCGGCCGGCGCATCGACCTGGCGCAAGTCATGCGCGAACTGGCGGCGCGCGAAGTCAACGATTTGCTGGTGGAAGCCGGCCCGCAATTGAGCGGCGAGTTGCTGCGGCAGGGATTGGTCGACCAAGTCGTGGTTTATCTCGCGCCGGACTTGCTCGGCGGCGGCGGCGCGCGCGAGATGTTCGATTTGCCGGGCTTGGAAAGCCTCGATGACCGCCACCGCCTCCAATTCGCCGACTTGCGGCGAGTCGGCCGCGACTTGCGCCTGACGCTGGATGTGGCGGGCGGGGATTCGGCCGGGGAATCGGTGGGCGCGGCCGGCGCGGCCGGCGCGGCGACGGTTGCCGACCCGGCCCAGCCGCCGCGGAATTGACGCATGTTCACCGGCATCGTGCGCGCCATGGGGACGGTCAAATCGCTGCGCCGCCGTGACGGTGGCGATGCCGGTTGCGCGTTGGAAGTCGACTTGGGCGCGTTGGACGCCGGCGCGCTCGGCCGCGGCGACAGCGTCGCGGTCAACGGCGCGTGCTTGACCGTGGCCGAATTGCGCGGCGACGGTGGTGACGGTGGCGACGGTGACGGCGCATCCGCGGTGTTTGAAGTGTCGCCGGAAACCCTTGCCCGATGCCTCATCGGCGCATGGTCGGCCGGCGATGCGCTCAACTTGGAGCCGGCCCTGACCCTGCAAACTCCGCTCGGCGGCCACCTGTTGACCGGCCACATCGACGCCGCGGCGGCGCTGTTGTCGCGCGCCCCGGCCGCCGATTGCGCGCGCATGCAATTCGCCGTCCCGCGCGAGTTCGGCCGCCTCATCGCGGCCAAAGGCGCGGTCGCGTTGGACGGCGTGAGTTTGACCGTCAATGCGGTCGTCGACCACGGCCGCGAAACCCGCTTCGAAGTCATGGTGGTGCCGCACACGCTGGCGTCGACCACGCTCGGCGCGTTGCAGCCCGGCGCGCGCGTCCACCTCGAGGCCGATATTTTGGCGCGGTATGCGCAGCGGTTGCTGGACGGCGGGCGCGACGGTAACGACAACAACGGCGGCAGCGACGGTGCCGGCGGCGACGGTGCCGACAACAACGCTGCCGACAACAACGCCGGCGCAGCCCAATGAACGCCCCGCCAATCGACTCCATCGCCGAGGTTCTGGCGGATTTCCGGCGCGGCAACATGGTCATTTTGGTCGACGACGAAGAGCGCGAAAACGAAGGCGATTTGGTCGTCGCGGCCGAGCGCGTTACGCCTGAGCACATCAACTTTATGGCGGCGCACGGCCGCGGTTTAATCTGCCTGACTTTGAGCGAAGCGCGATGCGCGCAACTCGATTTGCCGCTGATGGTCAGCCGCAACACCGCGCGCATCGCCACCAATTTCACCGTCTCCATCGAGGCCGCGGCCGGCGTCACCACCGGCATCTCGGCGCGCGACCGCGCGGTCACGGTGCGCGCCGCGGTGCGCCCGGATGCGCGCCCGGAACACCTGGTCACGCCGGGCCACATCTTCCCCATCAAGGCGCAGCCCGGCGGCGTGCTGACCCGCGCCGGCCACACCGAGGCCGGCAGCGACTTGGCGAGATTGTGCGGCTTCGAGCCGGCCAGCGTGATTTGCGAAATCCTGAACCCGGACGGCAGCATGGCGCGCCTGCCGGACCTCATCGCCTTCGGGCGCGCGCACCGCATCCGCATCGGTTCCATCGCCGAACTGATTAGATACCGCATGGAGAACGAGCCGACGGTGCTGCGCGTGGCGGCCGGCGAGTTGCGCCTGAAAGCCGGGCGTTTCGCGTCGTTCGTGTACCGCGATGTGGTCGAGGGCGGCGTGCATCTGGCTCTGGTGCACGGCGAAATCGCCGCCGCGCGCCCGACCCCGGTGCGCGTGCATGTCCACCACGGCTTGCTGGACGCGGCGCGCACCGCCGATGCGCCGCCGAGTTGGCCTTTAGACCAAGTGCTGGAGGCCATCGCGGCGCAGCCCTGCGGCGTGGTTGTGTTATTGTCCTACCATGAATCCGCCGAGCAATTGGCCGCGCGCATGACGCTCAAGCCGGAAACCGGCCGGGCGACGCTCGCTGATGCCGCGGTTGTCGATGCCGCGGCTGCCGGTGCTGCTGTCGCCGGCGACTCCGCGGTCGCCGACTCCGCGGCCGCCCACGCCGCGGCCATCGAAACCGCCGCCGACTCGGACCCCGCCAACCTGCGCATGTTGGGCGCGGGCGGGCAGATTCTCGCCGACTTGGGCGTCGGCAAAGTCATCGCGTTGGGGCGGGAGAAGCGCGCGCACGGCTTGTCCGGCTTCGGCTTGGAAATCGTCACCTACCTCGCCGACCGCCGCCAACTGGAGCGCTGGGCGCAATCGCATGCGTGAATTCTCCGCCGATTTGTCCGCCGCCGGGGGCGGCCATTTCGCCCTGGTCGCGGCCGATTTCACCCGCGACCTCAGCGCGCAATTGGTGGCGGGGGCCGAGCGCGAACTGTTGGCGCATGGGGTCGCGGCCGAGCGCATTGACTGCGTGTGGGTGCCGGGCGCGTTTGAAATTCCGTTGGCATGCCGGCGGTTGGTTGCGGCGCGCGACCGACCGGCCGGCGGCGAACCGAGCGAACCGAGCAAATCGAGCAAACCGAGCAAATCGAAATACGCCGCCGTCATCGCCTTGGGCGCGGTCATCCGCGGCCAGACGCCGCATTTTGATTATGTCGCCGGCGAGTGCGCGCGCGGTGTCATGCAAGTCGGATTGGACACCGGCGTGCCGGTGATTTTCGGCGTGCTCACCACCGACTCGCGCGCGCAAGCCGAACAGCGCGCCGACCCCGCGCGCGCCGACAAAGGCGGGGCCGCGGCCCGGGCCGCGCTGGCGATGGCCGCGCTGCCGGCGCCGCCCGTTTAACCACCGACGAGGAGGAAATCATGGCAACCCGAATCAGCGCCGGCCGCAGTCTGGCGCGCCGCTGCGCGATGCAGGCGCTCTACCAGTGGCGGATGACCCGCCAGGCGCCGTCCGAAATCGAGGCGAGTTTCATCGCCAACAGCAAACTCACCGGCAAAAACCGCGACTATTTTCTGTGCTTAATCAAAAACATACCGGAGCATATCGAGAAAATAGACCAACTCATCGCCGCGCACCTGGACCGCGACCCGGACAAGGTGGATTTGCTGGAGCAGGCGATTCTCCGCCTGGCGGCGTATGAACTGAACTTCGGCCGCGACATTCCGCCGAAAGTGGTGTTGGACGAGGCGGTGAATCTCGCCAAACTGTTCTGCTCCGAGAACGGCTACAAATATGTCAACGCGGTGCTGGACAAAATCGCCCGCGCGGTCGGCGGCCTGAATGCGCCGGCGCATTAGCGGCGATTCCAGCAACTGCGCCGGCGGCCCGGTCAATGCTCTCGGCAACGGTGCCGCCGCCCACCCGGCCCGTCGCATTCTTTTCCGCGCCCCCGGCCACTTCCTCGCTTTAGGCGGCGGCGCCGGCCTGGCGCCGCGCGCGCCCGGCACCTTCGGCAGCGTCATCGCGCTGCCGTTCGTCTTCCTGTTCGCGCACTTCGGCGCATGGGTGTGCGCCGCGGCCGTGGCCATCGGATTCGCCGCCGGCGTCGTCTGGTGCGCCCGCGCCGCCGAAGCGTTGGGCGAGGCCGACCACCCGGCCATCGTCTGGGACGAAGTGGTCGGCATGTGGGCGGCGCTGTGTTTCATCCCGCTGTCGTGGGCCACGGTGGCAGCCGGCTTCGTCTTGTTCCGCCTGTTCGACATCGCCAAACCGTGGCCGCTCCGCCGCCTCGAGCGCGCCCCCCGCGGCCTCGGCATCATGCTCGACGACCTCGCCGCCGCCCTCCTCACCAACCTCACCCTGCGCCTGCTGCTGCCATACCTGCCCTAATCCCACGGGCGCGCAGCACCGCAACTCCCATCGTAGAACGGGCATCCAGAGTCTTTGCCTTTTGTTGCTCAGCGCCGGGTCAATTAAAGCCTGCCCCTGCCCACGAGCGGGGGACTCTGGTTCCGGTACGATGAAAAATAGTGGCGCTGTGCTGCTTGCCCTGTGTCGTAGCACGGGACATGCTTTTCTATCGACCGGAATTGCGCTGCGCGTGGCGATTGTGCATATCTGCGGCAGAATCCATTCCCGCCGGGTGCCGGCCCATCGTGTTATCATCGGCGGTTATCGCGGGCGCTGATTGCGCCGCTTCCTGACTGTGTCCGCAACTGGAATTGTACGCGTGACTTCCCCTGCTTCCGCTGTTGACCTTGGCGCGGCTGATGCCGCAGGCGACGCCGGCGGCGACCGGGCTGCGGTTGCCAACAACCGGGTGCTGTCCGGCATGCGGCCGACTGGGCGGTTGCATCTCGGCCATTACCACGGTGTGCTGAAAAATTGGCTGCGCCTGCAGCGCGATTATGAGTGCTTCTTTTTTGTCGCGGATTGGCATGCGCTGACCACGCATTATGCGCGGCCGGGCGCGATTGCGGCGCATGTTTGGGAGATGGTGATTGACTGGCTGGCGGCCGGCGTCGACCCGGCGCGCGCCACGCTGTTTATCCAGTCGCGGGTGCCGCAGCACGCGGAATTGCACCTCCTGCTGTCGATGGTGACGCCGCTGGCGTGGCTGGAGCGGGTACCGAGTTTTAAGGAGCAACAGGCGCATGCGAAGGCGCGCGCGGTCGACCTCGCCACTTACGGTTTCCTCGGTTATCCGCTGCTGCAGTCGGCGGACATCCTCATGTACCGCGCCGCGCATGTGCCGGTCGGCGAAGACCAAGCGCCGCATGTGGAATTGACGCGGGAAATCGCGCGGCGTTTCAACCACTTCTTCGGCCGCGGCGACGACTTTGAACGCGCCGCGACAACGGCGATTGCGCGCCTGGGCAAACGCGACACCAAGGCGTACAACAACCTGCGCCGGCGATTCACCGAGGGCGGCGACCGCGACGCGCTGGCGCAAGCGCAGCAGTTGGTGGCGGCGCATGCCAACTTAGACGCGGCGCAAAAGCACCAATTGCTCGGCCACCTCGAAGGCCGCGGCCGCAGCATTTTGCCGGAGCCGCGCGTGCTGCTGACTGACGCCGCGAAAATGCCGGGGCTGGACGGCCAGAAAATGTCGAAGTCATACGACAACCTCATCGCATTGCGCGACGAACCGAAGCGCGTGCAAAAAGCTATCGCGTCGATGCCTACCGACCCGGCGCGGGTGCGCCTGACCGACCCCGGCGACCCGGACAAATGCCCGGTGTGGCAACTGCACCGCGTTTACAGCGACGCCGACACGCGCGCGTGGGCCGCGGCCGGCTGCCGCGCCGCGGCGTTCGGCTGCTTGGAATGCAAGCGGCCGCTGATTGACGCGGTGCTGGCTGAGCAGGAAGAATTCCGCGACCGCGCGCGGCCGTTTGAGGACGACCCCGGCCAGGTGCGCGACATCATCGACGCCGGCTGCGCCAACGCCCGGCGCGCCGCGGCCGAGACCATGGCCATGGTGCGCGAGGCGGTCGGCGCGGTGTATGAATAACGCCGCCAACGCCAACCAAATGTCGATGAACCAATCGCCGATGAACCAATCGCCGATGAACGAATCCGAACAACCGCCGGCCGCGGCGACCGGTTCATCGCCGGCCGAATCACCGTCGCCCGAAACACCGGCCGGTTCGCCGGCCGCGCCGCCGGGCCGCGCCGAGGTGTTAGTCAACGGCGAGAAATTCGACCAGTGGCCGCAGGATTTGTATATCCCGCCGGACGCGCTGGAGGTGTTTTTGGAGACCTTTCAGGGGCCGCTCGACCTCCTGCTGTATCTCATCCGACGCGACAATCTCGACATTCTCGACATCCCGGTCGCGCACATCACGCGCCAGTATATGCACTATGTGGAACTGATGCGGCATTTGCGCTTGGACTTGGCGGCGGAATATTTGGTCATGGCCGCAATGCTGGCGGAGATTAAATCGCGCATGCTGCTGCCGCGCCCGGTGCAGGCCGGCGACGAGGAAGAGGAAGACCCGCGCGCGGCGTTGGTGCGGCGGCTGCGGCAGTACGAGCGGTTCCGCGACGCGGCCCGCGACCTCGATGCGCGCCCGCGGCTGGAGCGCGAGTTGTATTTGGTGGGCGCCGAATTCGACCGCGCCGACACCGCTGCCGCGCCGCTGCCGCAGGCCTCGCTGGCCGATTTGGCCGGCGCGTTTCGCGCCGTGCTGGAGCGCTCCGAGCAGTATCGCAACTGGACCATCGGCCGGGAAACGCTGAGCGTGCGCGAGAAAATGACGCGCATCTTAGCGCGCATCCGCCGCCACCGGTTCGTGCGGTTTGAGGAATTGCTGTTGGGCGCGGAGGGCCGGGCCGGGCTGGTGGTGAACTTCATGGCGGTGCTGGAATTGGTGCGCGACCGCACCATCGTGGCGGTGCAGAATGCGCCGTTCGCGCCGATTCATTTGAAGGGGGTGGGGGGCGGTGACGGTGATGGTGACGGTGAAAGCGGCGACGGTGGTTTCGACCCCGGTGACGGTGATTTTGACCCTGGCGACGGTGTTCCCGGCGATGGCGTTCCCGGTGACGGTGCCGGCGATGGTGTTCCCGGCAACGACACCGTCGCCGACAACAACGAAAACGACCCTCGCCCCTAATGTCCGCCGACCTGAAAAACCTCCTCGAAGCGGTGCTGTTGGCGTCCGATGCGCCGCTCGGCGTGGCGCGTTTGCAGGGTTTGTTTGCGCGCGACGCGGCCCCGAGCGCGGACGCGGTCAAGCAAGCCCTCGCCGAACTGCAAGCCGATTGCGACGGGCGCGGCATCGAACTGCGCAAAATCGGCGGCGGCTATCGCTACCAGTCGCGCCCCAGATACGCCGAATGGATTCGCAAACTGCATGCCGCGCGCCCGCCGCGCCTGTCGCGCGCGCTGCTGGAAACCCTCGCCATCATCGCCTACCGCCAGCCGGTCACGCGCGGCGACATCGAGGACATCCGCGGCGTCGGCGTGTCGCCGGACATCATGCGGCGGCTGGTGGAGCGCGGCTGGGTGGCGGAAGTCGGCGCGCGCGATGTGCCGGGCCACCCTGCGCTGTTCGCCACCACGCGCGAGTTTTTGTCGTATTTCAACCTCGAGTCGCTGCAGGAATTGCCGCCGTTATCCGCCGAGCGCGAGTTCGGCGAAGTGGCGGCCGAGTTGGACGCGCCGCTGCCGCCGGAGTTGTTGGCGGCGCTGCGCGACTCGGCGCATGCGGCGGCCGGCAACGCGGAAATTCCGGCCGACGCGGGGCCGGGCCGGGCGGTGGAGTCGACCGGGCCGATGGAGGCCGGCGACGCCGGCGATGCGGATGCCGGCGCGGTGCAGCCGGCGGAATTCCCCGATTCCACCGTCGAATCGCCGGCCGCCACGGAATCGCCGGCCGCAACCGAACCGCCGGCCGCCACCGAACCCCCGGCCGCCACCGACCGCAACCCCCCGGCCGAATCATGACCGCGGTCGCGCCGCGCGAGCGGGTGCAAAAACGCTTGGCGCGTTTGGGCGTGGACTCGCGGCGCGCGGTGGAACGCATGGTCGCGCAGGGCCGGGTGCGCGTGGACGGCCGAGTGGCCGAACTCGGCGACAAAGTCGACGCCGCCAGTTGCATCACCGTGGACGGCCGGCCGCTGCGCGCGCGCCCGGCCGCGCCGCCGCGCGTCATCCGCTACCACAAACCCGAAGGCGAACTCACCACGCGCAAAGACCCGCGCGGCCGCCCGAGCGTATTCGCGGCGCTGCCGAAAATCGCCGGCGGACGGTGGGTCGCGGTCGGCCGCCTCGACCTCAACAGCCGCGGCCTGCTGCTATTCACCGACGACGGCGACCTCGCCAACCGCCTGATGCATCCGCGGTTCGGCTTGGAGCGCGAATATTTGTGCCGGGTATACGGCGCGGTCGGCGACGCGGACTTGGCGCGGTTGCGGGCCGGGGTGCGGTCGAAAGGCGAGACATTGCGTTTCGACGCCGTCCGCCGCCGCCCGGCGCCGGCCGGGGCCGGGAAAACCGCGGCCGGTGCCGGGAAAACCGTGGCCGGGGCGGGGAAAACCGCGGCCGGGGCGGGGAAAACCGTGGCTGGGGCGGGGAAAACCACGGACGGGGATGCCGCCGGCCGCAACGCGTGGTATGCGGTGGTCGTCACCGAGGGGCGCAACCGCGAGGTGCGGCGCGCGTGGGAGGCGGTCGGCGGGCGCGTGAGTCGCCTGATTCGGGTGCGGTACGGCAGCGTCGATTTGCCGAAAACCTTGCGCCCCGGCGAGTGGCAGGAACTCCCACCGGCCGCGATTGCCCGACTACTGCAATCCGGCCGGCCCGCGGACCGTGAAACCACGCCGGCCGCGGCCGCCAAAACCGCCGCGGCCGCCGCCCCCGCCAAAACCGCGGACACCGTCCAAACCGCCCCCGGCCGCGCCTCATGAAGCCGCCGTCGCCGCCGCCGCGCGGCTTCCCCAAGGCCGAATTCAGCCGCCGCGTGACCACCTTGCGCCGCGCCATGCGCGCGCAAAAACTCGACTCGGTGCTGCTCACCACCGAGGCCGATGTGCGGTATTTCTCCGGTTTCGACTCGCCGTTTTGGCGCAGCCCGACCCGCCCGTGGTTTCTGCTCATCCCGCTGCGCGGCGGCGGGCCGGTGGCGGTGATTCCGGAAATCGGCGCCAGCGCGTTCGCCGCCACTTGGGTCGAAGACATCCGCGCCTGGCCATCGCCGCGCCCGCACGACGAGGGCGTGAGTTTGTTGGTCGACTGCATCCGCGGCCTGCCGCGGCGCTTCGGCCGCATCGGCATGCCGTTGGGCGCGGAGAGCGTGGCGCGCATGCCGGTCAACGACTTGGCGCGGCTGCGCGGGTTGCTGGAAAACACCGCGGCGTTGGAGTTTGTCGACGCCGCGCCCATGCTGCAACGCCAGCGCATGGTCAAATCAACGCGCGAAATCGCCAAAATTCGCCACATCTGCCGACTGGCGTCGGCGTCGTTTGCGGCGTTGCCGGGGTTCGCCGCGGCCGGCATGAGCGAAGCCGACATCGGCCGCGCCATGCGCATCGACCTGCTGCAGCGCGGGGTTGACGACACGCCGTACTTGGCGGCCGCGTCCGGGCCCGGCGGCTACGCCAGCATCATCACCGGCCCGTCCGAGCGGCGGCTGCGCGGCGGCGATATTTTGGTCATCGACACCGGCTCGACTTGGGACGGCTACTTCTGCGACTTCGACCGCAACTTCGCTTTTGGCCGCGCGCCGGCCGACGCGCGCGCCGCGTACCAAGTGGTGTGGCGCGCCACCGAAGCCGGCTTCGCCGCGGCCCGGCCCGGCGCCGGCACCGCCGATGTGTGGCGGGCGATGAACGCGAAGTTGGTCGCCGGCGGCAGCCGCGGCAACACGGTCGGGCGCATGGGCCACGGCCTCGGCTTGCAACTCACCGAGCCGCCGTCCAACGCCGCGCGCCTCGGCGTCGCCAAACTCGCGCCCGGCATGGTCATCACCTTGGAGCCGGGCATGACCTTCGCGCCCGGCCGCGAGATGGTGCACGAGGAAAACATCGTCATCACCGAGTCCGGCGCGGAATGGCTGACCGCGCGCGCGCCGCCGGAATTGCCGGAATTGCCGGGCTGAGCGCGTTTTTGATGGGCCGCGCGGTCAGCGAATTAACAGGAAAAACGGAATTACCAGCGCGGCGTAAATCAGCGGCGCGCACAGCAGCGCGCGGCGAATCAGCCAGGTTTGCGCATCTTTTGCGGCGGCCCCGGCGGCCGGCGCGGCAATCGACAGCGCCAGGAGAATAATCGGCAGCGACATAAAAACCGCGTGCCCGGCGGCGCTGTTCTGCGCCGCGGCGAACGCCAATTGCTGCTCAAAATGCCGGCCGGCGGCGCTGTTCTGCGCCGCGGCGAACGCCAATTGCTGCTCAAAATGCCGGCCGGCGTCGCTTTGCAACGCCATGAACAGCGCGTTGCCGCCGACATTGGAGCCGGTCGCGTAGCCGCTCAGCATGCCGAGAAGCGGCGCGACCAGCGCGATTTGCGTCAAATCCAACTCCACCAAGCGCGCCGCCAACGCCTCGAACAAACCGCTGGCGCGGTGCAGTTGCGCGAACACCACGAACAGCGCAATTGCCGCGACCGGATACCCGGCGCGCTGCAGGCCGCGCGCGAAAACACCGTCGCGCCAAGCCGGCGAATTGGCGGATGAATTGCGCGCCGCATTGCCCGCCAAAATTCGCGACGACAGTACCCCCAACAACACCGCGCTGAGGCCGATGAAAACGCCGGGGCTGGTGAACACCGCCAACTGCACGCCGCCGCTCTCAATGCGCAGCAGGTTTTGCAACGCGTGATTGACCGGCCCGAGGCGCGAGATGGCGATGAGCGCGATGAGGATGCAATACGGGGTGAGTAACCGCCACAGCGGCCATGGGTCTTGGGCATCGGCCGCGGCACCGGCATCGGCCTCGGCCCCGGCCGCCGCAAAAATGCCCGGCCCGCGGCGCAAGGTTTCCGCCAACAACATCAGCGCCGCGGCGGTGAGGCCGGCGCACACGCCGGCCAATTCCGCGGCCGCAAACGCGTTGTAAAACACCAAGCCGCCCGACAGCAGCAGCCCGGTGAGTAGCGGAAAGAGCAGGGCGCGCCACGGTGTTCCCGGCGCGCGGCAGATGAAAAAAATCAAGCCGCCGATGACCGGGAACACCGCGAAACTGGTGAGGCTGGTGGCGAACGCCAACTGCGCGAACGGCGCGCCGGCCAGTTGCGCGCCTAACAGCGTGGCAAGCGCCAGCGTGCCCCACGGCATGATGTTCATGCCGAGCAGCGACAGCAGCAACGCCTTGCGCAGCGGGAAAAGTTGCACTAACACCGGCACCGTGAAGAACAGCGACACGCCGAAGCCGGTCAGCGATTCCAGCGCCGGGGCCGCGCCGAGCACGATGACCGACGCCATTTTCATGCGCGACAGCGCGATGCGCTCGATGCGCGCGCCGATGGCGTCGATGACGCCCGCGGCTTGCAGTTGCGCGTTGAATATTTGCCCCGGCGCGATGACCAACGCCACCGACAAGGTGAGGATGAGGACGACCGGCAGGTCCGCGGCCAGCAGGTCGGCCGGGCGGATGGCGAACCGTGAATCGAGCAGCGCGACCGCGGCCACCGCCGCGATGCCGGCCGCGGCGCTGGTCACGGCGCCGCGTTTCAAGAGCAGCGCGGCGAGCAAAACCAACAACGGAACGGCGGGCAGGAAGGCGTGCATGGCGGCGGCGGGGAAGGGGGTTTGATACACTCCGCGGTTGAAATACGCAAACGAAATCCATCCAAACGCCGCGCCGCCGCATCGCATCATGCGCCGGCCGCGCGCGGTATTGTAAAGCACGGTCGATGAATAAAACCAACTCGGCGTTCGCCAACGCCCGCCTGCGCCACCACGCCAACCGTCGCGCCGCGCCCGCGGATGCCGCGTATCCGGCCGCATTGCGCCGGCATTTCAGTTTGGCGGCGACCGCGGAAGCCGCGCGCGAGATGGCCGCGTGGCGCGGTTACCGGCCGACGCCGCTGGTGGAGTTGCGCGGCGTGGCCGACGAATTTGAACTCGGAGCGGTCTATTACAAGGACGAATCCGCGCGCTTCGGCCTCGGCAGTTTCAAGGCCCTGGGCGGCGCGTTTGCGGTGCTGCGACTGCTGCAGAAGCGGATTTTTGCCGCCACCGGCGAACATGCATCGGCAAGCGATTTGGAGGGCGGCGACGGTCAGCGTCAACACCGTCAACACCGTCGATTTCGCGACATCGCCGCCGGCGTCACCGTGGTCACCGCCACCGACGGCAACCACGGCCGCTCGGTGGCGTGGGGCGCGGCGCGCTTCGGCTGCGCCTGCCGCATCTACATCCACGCCGGCGTCAGCGCCGGGCGCGCGCAGGCGATGCGCGACTTGGGCGCGCAAGTGACGCGCATCCGCGGCGACTACGACCAATCGGTGCGCCTCGCGGCCGCGCACGCCGCCGCCAACAACTGGCACTTGGTCGCCGACACCTCGCGCCCCGACGACCTCGAGACGCCGGCCACGGTGATGGCCGGCTACAGCGTGATGTTGGCGGAAATCGCCGCGCAAGCGGAGGGGTTGTTGGCGGGGGCGGGGCGGTCGGGGGAGTCGTCGCCGGAATCTTCACCGTCGCCAGATGCATCACCGTCGCCGGAATCGTCACCGTCACCGGAATCACCGTCGCCGGAATCGTCACCGTCACCGGCCCGCCCATTAACCCATGTGTTCGTGCAGGGCGGCGTCGGCGGATTGGCGGCCGCGGTGGCCGCGTATTTGTGGGAGCGGTGCGGCGCGCGGCGGCCGCGGTTCATCGTGGTCGAGCCGGAATTGGCCGCGTGTTTGTTGCGCAGCGCGCAGCAGGGCCGCGCCGCGGCGGTGGACATCGCCGAAGAGACGCTGATGGCCGGCCTGTCATGCGGCGAGGCATCGGCGCTGGCGTGGGAGGCGCTGGGCGCGGCCGCGGATGATTTTCTCACCATCGCCGACGACTTGGTCGCGCCGACCATGCGCCTATTGGCGCGCGCCGAACCGCCCATCGAGGCCGGCGAATCCGCGGTCGCCGGCCTCGCCGCCGCCATCGCCGCCCGCGCCAACCCGCCCCTCGCCGCGGCCCTCGATTTGGACGCGCGCAGCCGGATATTAGTGTTCGGCACCGAAGGCGCAACCGACCCGGAAATCTACCGAAAGTTAGTCGGTTGACGACAGCGCCGGTAATTTGGCCGCCCGCTTAACGGACTGCGGGCGTGGCGGGTGGGGGTGTTGTGGTGGGAACGGCGCGCGGCGGTGATGGTCGGGGCGGCGAAAATGTCTAATCCGCAATTCCTGTTTGGAAACAGGAATCCAGACGCCAAGGACGGCAAATTGGCCGACTCGACGATGCTGCATTTGGGTCGCCGGACGCGCCCCACTGCCACTCCGGTGGCAACCGGAGTCCAGAGTCTTTGTTTTTTGTTGCTTGCTCGCGGGGCCAATTAAAGACTCTGGCTTCCTGATTGGTGAAAAATATGGTCGCTATCGCTCCCTATCCCGTGTCGTAGCACGGGACATGCTTTTCTACCATCAGGAATTGCGAATTGGAGTTCATCGCTTCCTTGACCGTCACCGCCACGCCGGCCTAATTAAAGACGCTGGACTCAACCTGCCGCCTTCGATTATGCGCGGATGAAGGTTTCGCGGTAGAACTTTAGTTCGGCGATGGATTCGCGGATGTCGTCGAGGGCGCGGTGGGTGTTGTTTTTCTTGAACACATCCAGCAGGTCGGGCCGCCAGCGCATGACCAGTTCTTTGAGCGAACTGACATCGAGGTTGCGGTAGTGCAGGTACGATTCCAACTTCGGCATGTAGAGCGCGAGGAATCTCCGGTCCTGGCAAATCGAGTTGCCGCACAACGGCGAGTGGTTGCCGGGCACATGCTTGGCGATGAACTTGAGGGTGATGCGCTGCGCTTCCTCTTCGTCGATTTTTGATTCGCGCACGCGCGCGACCAAGCCGCTGTCGGTGTGGGTGCGCGTGTTCCATTCGTCCATTCGCGCCAAGCGGGTCAGCGACTGGTGAATGGCGAGTACCGGGCCTTCCTCGATGATGTTCAAGTGCGGGTCGGTGACCACGGTGGCGATTTCGATGATGCGGTCGTCCTGCGGCGACAGACCGGTCATTTCCAGGTCCATCCAAACCAGGTTGCGTTTGCGCTTGGTCGGCATGAGGCATCGTAAAGCGGCGACGCGCGCGCGACGGTGACGGTGTCGGTGACGGTGTCGGTGACGGTGTCGGTGACGGTGTCGACTGAGGATTCGCGCACGCGGTATCGACGGCGCGTCGATTATGCCGCATCGGAAAACGCGCGGCAACGGCGACTGGTTTGCTGTTGTGGTTGCAGTCGCCGTCGCCGCACCGTCACACCGTCACGCCGTCACGGTGCGCGCTATTTGTATTTCTTAATCTCGCCGCTGTCGATGCGCGCGAAGTAGGAGTTCATTTCCTTCTTCACAATCGGCGCGAGGAAGTACAGGCCGAGGATGTTCGGCACGCAAATCAGGAACACCAGCGCATCCGAGATGTCGAGGATGGGCCCGAGTTGCACGACGCAGCCCAGCGCCACGAACGCGCAGAAGATGACTTTGTAGTTGATTTGGCTCTTGGCGCTCTCGCCGAACAAATACGACCAGCCTTTCAAACCGTAATACGACCACGAAATCATGGTCGAGAACGCGAACAGCACCGCGGCGAACGCCAGCGGCAGCGGGAACCACGAAAACTCGCGCGCGAAAGCGGCCGAGGTCATGGCCACGCCCTGCGCGTCGCCGGCGAAGTACGGGTCGGCGACTTGCGCGGTGCCGATGACCAATGCGGTGATGGTGCAGATGACGATGGTGTCGATGAACGGCTCCAACAGCGAGACGATGCCTTCGGTTACCGGCTCGTCGGTTTTGACCGCGGAGTGGGCGATGGAGGCCGAGCCGATGCCGGCCTCGTTGGAGAACACCGCGCGCTGGAAGCCGATAATCAGCGCGCCCAACGCGCCGCCGGCCACGCCCTCGCCGGTGAATGCGCCGGCGAAGATGTTGGCCACCGCCTGCGGCAACACCGCGCTGTTCAGGAAGATGACGATGAGCGCGAACACGCAGTAGAACAACGCCATGAACGGCACGATTTTTTCGGTGACGCGGGCGATGGACTTGATGCCGCCGACGATGACCATGAACACCACCGCGGCCATGACCAATCCGACCAGCCAGCCGAGGCCGTCCAGCGCGCCGCCCGCGACATTGTTCAATTGGACGTACGCCTGGTTCGACTGAAACATGTTGCCGATGCCGAGCGCGCCGATGAAGATGCCGATGGCGTAGAACGCGCCCATGAACTTGCCGAAACCGTGCATGCCGCGGTCCGAGAATCCCTTGCGCAGGTAGTACATGGGGCCGCCGGACACATGCCCGTCTTCAAATTCCTGACGGTATTTAACCCCGAGCGTGCATTCCACAAACTTGGTCGACATACCGAGGAAGCCGGCCACGATGAGCCAGAAGGTGGCCCCCGCCCCGCCGACGGTGACGGCCACCGCCACGCCGCCGATGTTGCCGATGCCGACGGTGCCGGACACCGCGGTCGCCAGCGCTTGGAAGTGCGAGACTTCGCCGTGGCTGTTGGGGTCGGCGTAGTCGCCGCGCACCAGTTCGATGGCGTGCTTGAAGCCGCGCAGGTTGATGAAGTTCATGTACAAAGTGAAGAACACCGCGCCGATGACCAGCCACAACACCACCAGCGGCAGGCCCGCGCCGAACACTTCGATGCGGAAAAACACCACCTTGCCGATGAACGACGCGACCGGCGCGGTGAACGCGTTGATGGCGGCGTCGATGCCGGACGGCGCTTCGGCTTCGGCTGCGGCCGGCACGATGCCGTGGATCCACGCGCGGTAGCCGAGCGACGGGTCTTCGATGCCTTCAATCCACGCTTGGGTCGGCGACAGCGCGCGGTCGCCTTGGGTTTGAGTTTGCGTTTGGGTTTGCGCTACAGCCGGCGCGGCCGCGATGAGCGCGGCGGTGGCGGCGACGATGGCGGCGGCGCGCAGCGCGGCGAAACAACCGTTGATGGTAATTCTGTTCATGAGCGGAGCCTCTCTTGGTTGGGGTTCATCCGGGCGCGCGGCGCTATGGAATGATGGTCACGGGAATCGACGCGGTCTGCACCAGGTTGCCGGCCACGCTGCCGAACAGGATGTCTTTCAGCCCGGAGTCGCCGGTGCGGCCGATGAAAATCTGCGAAGCATTGCGCTCCTCCGCGACATGGTTGATGATTTCGGCCGGGCGGCCGTGCCGCACCAAGCCCTCGACTTTGCCGTCGCCGGCGTTCAAGGAATCCAGCAGCGGCGCCAGCACTTTGGAGCGCGCCAGTTCGATTTCCTCCTCGCGCCGACGGTGGCGCGATTCGTTTTCCTCCGGCGTGTTGAAAGTGAACGGCGACCACGGGATGACATAGACGACCAACAGGTTCGCCTGCTGGGCGCGCGCCACCGAGGCGGCGAACTCGGCCGCGCGCGAGCCGGGCGCGCTGCCGTCTATTCCGACTAACATGGTTTGCGACATGGGCGTTTCCCCCTTGCGATTCGCCGGCGGCGCGGCGCGGGGACTTGCCCGGCGCGGGCCGCATTGCGAGATTGGAGATGGAAGAAATTGCCACGATAACGGTTTTTTTGCCAAGAGTCCAGTTTTCCGGCCGGGCTTGGTTTTTTAGCGTGCGCGGGTGCGGCCACCGTCCGCGGCGGGGGCGCCGGCTTTCGCCGCCACGGCCGAGTCGCCGGTTTTTATCGCCGCGGCCGGGCCGCCGGTTTTCATCGCCGCCGCGCCGTCGCCCTTGCCCAGCGCGCGCCGGGATGCGACGATTGGGGCCTGTCGTCTCACCGTCTTTTCCATGGCCGATTCCCCGATTCCGTCCGCGCGCCCGGCGCGTTTTTCGCGCCGCGATGCCGGCTTGGGCGTCGACCCCGGCGCTGACTTGCCGGCCGGTTTGGCTGCCCATCTCGCGGCCCATTTAACCGCCGTCGACCGCCCCATCGCCGCGGCCCGCGGCCTGCCGAACGCCGCGTACACCGCCGCCGAATTCCACCGTTTCGAGCGCGCGCACCTATTCGCCCGCGCCTGGACCGCGCTGGCGTTCTGCGCCGACCATGCCACGCCGGGCCGGGTGACGCCGGTGGATTTCATGGGCTGGCCGCTGCTCATCGCCTGCGCCCGCGACGGCCGGCCGGCGGTGTTCCACAATGTCTGCAGCCACCGCGGCCGCCGCTTGGTGGACGCGCCCAAAACCACCGGCGGCCTGCTGGTCTGCCCGTATCACGCGTGGGCGTATGACTTGAGCGACGCGAGCGGCCGATTGAAATCCACGCCGCACATCGGCGGCGTCGGCGCGCATCAAGCGGACGGGTTTTGCCGCGCCGCGCACGGCTTGAAGGCGGTGCGGTCGCACTGCTGGCTCGGCGTGTTGTTCATCGATTTGAGCGGCGACGCGCCGGCGTTTGAGGAGTACGCGGCGCCGTTGGTGGCGCGGTATCGGCCGTATTTGGGGGCGGCGATGGACGGCGGCGCGGCCGCGGCGGAGGCGTTGGCGTCGCCGGCGGCCGATGCGGGCCTCACGCTGGAGGCCGAGTGCAACTGGAAATTGGCGGTGGAAAACTACTGCGAGGCCTACCACCTGCCGTGGATTCACCCGTCGCTGAACGACTACTCGCCGCTGCAAGACCACTACGCTGTCATCGTCTCCGAGGACTTCGCCGGGCAAGGCACGCGCACTTTTCGCCCGGCGCTTGGCGACGGTGACGGTGGTGACGGTGCTGGCGACGGTGGCGGCGACGGTGACGGTGGCGGCGACGACGGTGACGGCGACGGTGCCGGCGGCGATGGCGCGTTGCCGGAATTCCCCGACTGGCCGGCGGCGCAGCGCGAGACCGCCGAGTATCCGGTGTTCTACCCGAATCTCCTGTTGGGCTTCCAGGTCAACCACTTTTTCGCGCTGATTATCCGCCCGCTGGCGGCCGGCCGAATCCGCGAGGAAGTGCGCCTGTTCTACACCGGCGACGGCGCGCATGCGGCGCGCTGCCAAGCCGCGCGCGCCGCCAACCTGGCCGCGTGGACGCGGGTGTTCAGCGAGGACATCAGCGCGGTCGAGGGCATGCAGCGCGGGCGGCAGTCGCCCGGCTTCGGCGGCGGCGTGTTCTCGCCGGCGATGGACGCGCCGACCCACCACTTCCACCGCTGGGTGGCGCGCAAATACCGCGCTGCGTTGGGTGACGGTGGTGGCTGCGGCGACGGTGACGGTGACAGTAACGGCGACCGCGGCGGCGACGACGGTGACGGTAACGGCGGCCGCGACCGCGGCCGGAATAACGGCGACAGCGACAAAATCGACAGTGGCAACGGCGGCGAATAGCACCGTCGTCGCCGCGACTCAGTTCGGCGCGGTTTCCGGCTTCAGAATTTTTTGCAACTCGCCGCTCTCATACAACTGCGTCATGATGTCGCAGCCGCCGATGAATTCGCCGCGCACATACAACTGCGGCACCGTCGGCCAGTTGGAATAATCCTTGATGCCCTGGCGGACCGCGTCGTCGGCAAGCACATCGACAGACGCGAAACGCGTGTCGCACGCTTGAAGAATTTGCGCGGTGCGCCCGGAAAATCCGCACTGCGGAAAGTCCGGCGTGCCTTTCATAAACAACACCACTTCGTTGCTTTCGATGACTTGTTTCAGTTGCTCATGGACTGACATGGGTGGCCTCTCATGGTTTGCTTGAATCAAAAAAACCGCCGCGTCATGCGCCGCGCGCGCGGTGTTCGTCGGGCGTCAGCGTTTGCATGGAAAGCGCGTGGATGTCCGCTTTCATGCGCGCGCCGAGCGCATCGTAGACCATCTGGTGGCGCGCCAGCAGCGACTGGCCGGCGAAACCGTCGTCGACGATGACGGCCTCAAAATGCCGGCCATCGCCGGCCACGCGCACCTCGGCGCGCGGCAGGCCGGCTTGAATCCAGCCTTGGATGTCTTCGGGAGTCGGCATCGGTTTCAGCGCAAAACAGACCGCGCGTTCATTCCGTCATTCCGCATCAGGTTTCATCAACCGCCTGAACAAGCCGGCGATGCCGCTGATGACGCCGTAGCCGGCCAAGCCGATGGCAAGGTATTTGATAATCATCAGCGCGTATTCCTGTTGCCGGCCTTCGCCGTAAAAGGCGTTGTAAAACAAAAAGCAAACGGTTGCAACGGATGCAATGATGACTGCATACACGACCGTTTTATAAGTTTTGTGACGGGTGTGATGAAACGCCATTTCGCGTTCCAAACGGTTGGTGTGGAATTCAAAATGCCGCTGGTCATTGCGGTCGCCGGCGGCGATGAGTTCTCTTCTCACATCAACCAGACGGTTGGCGTTGTCGATGCGCGCCCGCTCCAGGTCGATTAAATCATCGACCGGGGGCATTAACTCTTGTCCGGACGGGTCATGTTCGGAATCGTTCATTTGCGGCTACCGCTTGCCACCGTAACCGCGCGTTGAGTCGGTGTCCCAGTCAGACGCGAGCGGCTCCCCCACGCCGAGCATGGGGAAAGTTGTTTCAAGAAAAATCGGCGTGGAGCGGACCACATAACCGTCGCCATATGGCGCTTTTTCAATGCGCACCAAAGTGTCCGCATCGGCATCCCGCTTTTTGAGGATGGACGCCGCGTGATACGCGTCGATGTACGATTTGTATACGGTGTCGAGTTGCGGGGTTTTCATGGTTTCCTCCTGATGGATTGCGGTGGATTAAAGCGAGTATAACGGCGAATCGCGGGAAGTCAAGGCGCGGCGTTCGCGCCGCTTGTTGCCAAATCCAGCAATGTTTCCACGCCGGTGATTTTCGCCATCTCGCGCAACTGCGCCGGCGCGCCGGTGAAAGTCAGGCGGGCGTTGGCGCGCGCCGCGACCCCCCGCCAGTGCAGCAGCAACGCCAAGCCGCTGCTGTCCACCTCGCCGACCGCGCGCAGGTCGATGCGCAACGCCGCCGGCTCCGCCGATGCATCCGCCTCCGCCGCCGACTCCGCCATCGACTCAGCATCGAAACGCGGCGTCTGCGCGAACAACCCCGGCACGCTGCCGCCGGTTAAATCGCCGGCCAACTCGAGGCGGCCGCGCGCGCGGGTGAGGGTGGCGGGGGCGGGCATTAGAAATTGCCGGCGTTCACGCGCTTCATTTCCGCGATGACACCGTCGATGCCAAGTTCGCCGACCGACGAAGCGTAGGCGTTGCGGTAGTTGACAATCATGTTGAGGCTGCCGACGGTCAGGTTGTAGATTTTCCACGCGCCGCGTTTGTCGAGCAGCAGCGCATATTCGACCGCAATCGGCTCGGCGCCGTCGGCGAGGGTGACTTCGGATGACACTTGCGCGAACTTCCGCCCCTTGCGCTCGGTGATTTTGGAGGCGGTGAAAGTCATGCGCTCGTCGCCGGAATACTGGTGCAGCGCGGTGGCGTAGGTGGCGATGAGGAGTTGGCGAAACGCGTCGCGGAATTCGGCGCGCTGCTCGGCGCTGGCGCGCCGCCAGTTCTGCGCCAGTACCAATTTGGCGATGCGCTCGAAGTCAAACAGCGGCGACGCCACTTGGTCCACCAACGCAAACAACGCGCGCCGGTCGGCCTCCAGTTCGGCGCGGCGGGCGGTGAATTGGTCCAGCAATTCCTGCACCTTGCGTTCGATGAGCGCTTGCGGTTCTTCCGGCGCAACTTGCGCGACGGCCGCGGCCGGCGCGAGCAGAAGTCCACCGGCGCCGGCGATAAACGCGGCGCTCAGCAACCCGGCAACCGCGCGTCGCCCCCACGGCGTACCCACGAATCGCCGCGGCAACCGCCCGGCAACCGCCCGCCGCCTCGCTGCCGGCGCGAATTGTATTCCGCTGTTCACTGTTCCCCGCCGCGCCCTTGGCTGAACATAAACTGACTAATCAGCGACTCCAGTTGAATCGCCGACTGGGTGATTTCCAAACGGTCGCCGTCCTCCAAATAAAAATCATCGGCGCCGGGTTGCAAGCCGACAAACTGCGCGCCGAGCAGGCCGGCGGTGAGGATGGAGGCGCTGGTGTCGGCCGGCAGGGTGTCGTATCGCGCGTCGATGTCGAGGCCGACCACGGCGCGGTAACTGTCGGTGTCGATGCCGATGACGCCGACCCGGCCGACGCGCACGCCGCCAATCATCACCGGCGCTTTCTCGGTCAGACCGCCGATGTTGTCGAAGTGCGCGTTGACGCGGTAGGTGTCTCCGCCCGCGCCGCCGGCGTTGCTCACTTGCACCGCCAACATGGTCAGCGCCGCCAGGCCGAGCAGGATAAAAATCCCCACCCAGATTTCGATTCGGTTGCTTCGCACTTCACAATCCTCCAAACATTAACGCGGTGAGAATGTAGTCGCCGCCCAACACCGCCAGCGACGAGGCGACCACGGTGCGCGTGGTGGCGCGACTCACACCTTCGGATGTCGGCGGCGCGGCGTAGCCCTCAAACAACGCCACCCAGGTGATGACGAAGCCGAACACCACGCTTTTGATGATGCCGTTCAGCACATCGTCCACCAAGTCGACGCCGTTTTGCATGGACGACCAGTATACCCCAGGGTCGACGCCGAACTGGCCGTGGCCGATGAGATAGCCGCCCAACACCCCGACCGCGCTCAGTAGCGCCGCCAGCAGCGGCATGGCGATGAGACCGGCGACAAACCGCGGCCCGATGACGCGCGCGAACGGGTCGACCGCCATCATTTCCATCGCCGCCAATTGGTCCGTGGCCTTCATCAGGCCGATTTCCGCGGTCAACGCCGAGCCGGCCCGCCCGGCGAACAGCAACGCCGACAGCACCGGCCCCAACTCGCGCACCAAAAACAACGCCACCACCAAGCCAAGGCTGGACTCGGCGCTGAAATTGACCAGTTGATAGTAGCCCTGCAACCCCAACACCATGCCCACGAACAGGCCCGACACCAGGATAATCAGCAGAGTCAAAACGCCGATGGCGTACAACTGCTCGACCACCAACGAGAACCGCGGCAAGGCCCGGCCCGCGCCGGCCAAGGCGCGCAGCAGAAACAAAAACGACGCGCCCAAGCGGGCAACGAATGCGATGGCCCAGGCGCCCAATGCGGCGATGAGTTTCATGGCGCGAATCTGACCGTCTCAGCGGCTCGCGCCGCGGCCGCGCCGCCGCGGCCGCCCGCGCCCAAGTCATCGCCCAACGCGTCGGCCGGGTAGTGAAACGCCACCGGCCCGTCCGGCAAGCCGCCCATGAACTGCTTCACCTGCGGCAAGTCGCTGTCGGCCATGTCGGCCGGCCGGCCGTGGCCGATGACCCGGCCGTCGCCGAGCAAATACAGATAGTCGGCGATGGCGCGGCCCTCGCTGACATCATGCGTGACCACGATGGAGGTCAAGCCGAGCGCGTCGTTCAACTCGCGGATGAGTTTGACGATGACGCCCATGGAAATCGGGTCCAGGCCGACGAACGGCTCGTCGTACATCACCAACTCCGGGTCGAGGGCGATGGCGCGCGCCAGCGCCACCCGCCGCTGCATGCCGCCGGACAACTCGGCCGGCATCAAACCGCGCGCGCCGCGCAAGCCGACCATTTCCAACTTCAGCAGTACCACGATGCGAATCAATTCTTCCGGCAACTTGGTCTGCTCGCGCAGCGGGAACGCGACATTGTCGAACACCGACAAATCGGTCAGCAGCGCGCTGCTCTGAAACAGCATGCCCATGCTGCGGCGCATGGCGAACAACCGCGCGCTGCCGGGCGGCGGAATCGGCGCGCCGTCGAACAACACTTCGCCGCGGCCCGGCCGCAGGCGGCCGCCGACCAAACTCAAGAAGGTGGATTTGCCGCAGCCGCTGGGCCCAAGAATCACCGTCACCTTGCCGCGCGGCACCACCAAATCCAGGCCGCGGTAAATCGCGCGCGCGCCGGCGCCGAAAGCAAAATCCACGCCCTTGGCTTCCACCATGGGGTTATCGAAAAGGCCGGGCCGGGGAGTCATTGGTTCGTTCATCGGATGCGGGGCGGGGGCGGGGGCGGGGGCGATGGCGGGGATTGTAGCAAAGGCGCGGCGGCGACGGTGACCATTATGATGGGGCCGGCGGCGCGGACACCGTGGCCGCGGTTTTCAGGTCGCGCCGGCCGGCCGCACCGGCCGCACCCCGCCGGAATCGACCGTCGGCAACCCGCCGCCGCGGAACTTCCGCCACCGTCGCGGCCGCGGTTGACCGTCGGCCGCCTGCGCGCTCAAGCGCAACTCGCGGCGGAAGATGTACAAGCCGCTGCCGACCAGCAGCGCGACGCCGATGATGCTGGTGGTTTTCGGCGTCTCGCCCCACAACAAGTAGCCGAACAGCACCGCCCAAATAATGTAGGTGTATTCAAACGGCGCGACCACGCTGACCGGGGTTTCGCGGTACGCGCGGGTGATGCAGTAAAACGCCAGCGCGGTGTTGAGGCCGAGGAACAGCATCAGTAGACCGTGGCCGAGCGGCGGCAACTTCCACGGCCGCAGCAGAAATTGCAGCGCCGGGTTGTCCGCGCCGCCGGCCCCGGCCCCGACCCCGACCCCGGCCCCGGCCCCGACCCCGACCCCATCCAGCAGCGCGCCGCCGAACACGGCCACCGCCGCGGCCGCAGCCACGCTGCCGCCGATGAACGCGAACAGCGTGTACAGTATGACCGTCCACGGTGATTCGCTAACGCCGATGACGCGCGTGAGGAGATTCTGGCAGGCGTACGCAAAGGCCGCGAACAACGCCAGAAAAGTCGCCAAGTGCCGGAAGTCGCCGGACGGCCCCACCACCAGCACGATGGCGGCGAAGCCGACCGCCAGCGCGCTCCACCGTCGCGCCCCGACCGGCTCTTTCAGCACCGCCGCCGACAGCACCGTGAGAATCACCGGCGCCGCGAACACCAAGGTGACCACCTCCACCAACGGCAGCGCGGCAAGCGCCATGTAGTACGCGAGATACGAGAGGAAGCCGAGCAAGCCGCGCGCGAGAAGCAACTTCGGCCGCGCGCAGCGCAAACCGCGCCAGCCGCCGGTCAAGCGCACCGCGATTAATATCAGCGGCAGCGCCGCCAGGCCGCGGATGAACACCAGTTGCAGCACGGAATACGCGCCGCTGAACCACTTGATGATGAGGTCTTGCACGCTGAACAAAAACAAGCCGAACACGCACAGCGCGATGCCGGCGGCCGGGTGGCCCGGCGCGGCCGGCAATGGCGACGCCGGCGCAGCGGGCGGCAACGGCGATGACAACGGCGGGGGGGCGGCGGTCGACATGGCGCGAATCTGCGACCGAAATTGCCATTTGGAAAGCGGTTTTTTTTGATAGCATTTATCGTACTTTCCGATAGCCGCGCCGCCAACCGGCCGCCGAGACCAGCCGCCGCCAACCGGCCATCGCCGCCGCCCACGGGGGGGAAACCATGAAACTCGAACACATCCGCACCTTCCTCGAAATCGCCGCCGACGGCAGTTTCAGCCGCGCCGCCGAGGCCCTGAATGTCACCCAGTCAACGGTCAGCGGGCGGGTCAAGGCGATGGAAGAATGGTTCGGCCGGCCGCTGTTCGCGCGCAGGGCTACCGGCGTCGAATTGACCTCGGCCGGGCAGCGGTTTCGCCGATACGCCGAAGGCATCGAGCGCTTGTGGCAGCAGTCGCAGCAGCAACTGACGCTGCCGGAGGGCTACCGCACGGTGCTGGCGTTGGGCGCGCAGGTGAGTTTGTGGGAGAGGTTGATTCTCGACTGGATGCCGCGCATGCGCCGCCAAGCGCCGGAAGTCGCGCTGCAGGTGCAGGCCGATTATTCCAACAGTCTCATGCGGCAACTGACCGACGGTTTGCTGGACATTTGCGTGATGTACCAGCCGCGCCAGGCGGCCGGCATCGTCATCGAGGACTTGTTCGAAGAAACGCTGGTGATGGCCGCGCGCACGCCGCGCGCGGTGTCGCCGGACTGGGTCGAGGATTATGTGTTCGTCGACTGGGGCGACACCTTCCGCGCCGACCATGGCGCGGCCTTCCCGGACTTGGAGACGCCGGCGGTGTCGGTCGGCTTGGGCGCGCTCGGCTTGCAATACATCCTGCAAAACGGCGGCGCCGGCTACTTCCCGCGCCGCATGGTCGACCCGTTGGTCGCGGCCGGCGACCTGCACCTGGTGCGCGGCGCCCCCACCGCCCGCCGCCCGGCGTACGTGGTCTACACCGACAACCCCAAAGACCCCGCGGCCCTAAAATTAGCCCTCAACATCCTGCGCGACATCGCCAAGGATGCGGAGAAAACATGATGCCAACGACTTTTTCATCAACCCATCCAAACCACGGCATGAAGTGGTCGGGGTCAGGCGCTTAGGTTTTCGCTTAGGTTTTGGTTGTGCGGCGAATCGCGACCGGACATGCTTTCGAGTTTTTTTTGAATGCTGCGTTTGATGCCCGGGGTGTCGAGGTTGCAGGCGGCGAGTTGTTCGGTTTGTGAGCCGTGGCTTAAGTGTTTGTCGGGCAGGCCGAGGGTTAGGAGTTCGACCGGGCGGGCGCGGCGGCGTAAGGTTTCGCTTACGGCCGAGCCGGCGCCGGCGGCGGTGACATGTTCTTCGACGGTGACCAACAACGCGCAAGTGTCGGCGAGTTCGACGATTAATTCTTCGTCCAACGGTTTGATGAAACGCATGTTGACCACGGTGGCATCCAGTTCCCGGCCGACCGCTTCGGCCGTCGCCACGAGCGAGCCGAAAGCGAGAATGGCGACTCCGCCCCCGGCGATGCCGGCAACACCGGCATCGACAACACCGTCACCGGCAACAGCGTCGCCGGCAACATCGACAACACCGTCGCCACCCCGTCGTCGCACTTCCGCTTTGCCAATCGGCAGTGCATGCATCTCGGCGCGTTCCTTCACCCCCGGCCCGCCGCCGCGCGGATACCTTACGCTGGCCGGGCCCGCGTGACGGTACGCGGTGAACAGCATGTCGCGGCATTCGGCTTCGTCGGCGGGGGCCATGATGACAATGCCGGGGACGCATCGCAGATACGCGTAATCGTACGCGCCCATGTGCGTCTCGCCGTCGGCGCCGACCAAACCGGCGCGGTCAATCGCCAAGGTGACATCGAGGTTTTGGATGGCGATGTCGTGAATCAATTGGTCGTACGCGCGCTGCAAAAAGGTGGAGTAAATCGCCACCACCGGCTTCAAACCCTCGGCCGCCAGGCCGGCCGCGAAAGTCAACGCATGCTGCTCGGCGATGCCGACATCGAAGTACCGCGCGGGGAATTGTTCGGAGAACCGCACCAAGCCGGAACCCTCGCGCATGGCCGGTGTGATGCCGACCAACCGCTCATCGCGCGCCGCCATGTCGCACAGCCAGTCGCCGAAAACATGCGTGTAGGTGCGGCCTTTTTTCTTTTCCATTTTGCCGGTGTCGGGGTTGAACGGGGTGACGCCGTGGTAGATGCACGGGTCGCCTTCGGCCGGCTCGAAACCTTTGCCTTTTTGCGTGATGAGATGCAGGAAGCGCGGGCCGTCCATGCGTCTCATATTGGCGAGCGTGGCGATGACCGCGTTCAAGTTGTGACCGTCGACCGGGCCGATGTAGTTGAAGCCGAGTTCCTCGAACAGCGTGCCGGGCATGACCATGCCTTTCATGTGCTCTTCCCACCGTCGCGCCAGGCGTTTCACCGACGCCGGCAACGCGCCGAGCACGCTGCGCCCGCTGTTATACGCCTGGCCCGACAACATCCGCGCCAAGTAATTGGAAATCGCGCCGACATTCGGGGAAATCGACATCTCGTTGTCGTTCAGCACCACCAGCAGATTGGCGTCCAAATCGCCGGCGTTGTTCAGCGCCTCGTACGCCATGCCGCCGGTGAGCGCGCCGTCGCCGATGACCGCCACCACTTCGTTTTTCGCGCCGGCCAACCGCGCCGCCACCGCCATGCCGAGCGCGGCGCTGACCGAGGTGCTGGCGTGGCCCGCGCCGAAAGTGTCGTATGCGCTTTCGCCGCGTTTCAAGAATCCGGACAAGCCGCCGTATTGACGGATGGTGTGGAATTCATCGCGCCGGCCGGTCAGCAGTTTGTGCGGATAAGCCTGGTGGCCGATGTCCCATACCAAGCGGTCGGCCGGGGTGTCGAACACATAATGCAGCGCGATGGTCAACTCCACGGTGCCGAGGCCCGGCGCCAAGTGGCCGCCGGTGCGCGAGGTGACTTCGATGAGGAATCGGCGGATTTCATCAGCCAATTCCGGCAGGCGGCGCGGCTCCAGCCGGCGCAAATCGGCCGGGCTGTCGATGCTGAACAGGAGCGGGTAGGCGTCGGCCGTCATCAAAAATTCCGGTTGACCGCAAAGCGCGCAAGATGCGCGAGGAAATCGGCATGCGCGGCATTATCGCCGAAGCCGGCGGCGATTTCGCGCAATCCGGCCGCGGCCGCGACGGCGCGTTCGCCGCTTTCGCGCGCTTCGATTCGCGCTTTTTCCACGCCCAACAACGCGGCGTAGGTGGCTTTTTGCATGCGTTTGTCGGCGCCGCCGCGCTTGCCCAACGCGCCGCCGTCGGGCGCGGCCTCGGCGTCCAGAATGTCGTCGGTGATTTGGAACGCCAGGCCGAGGTGCGCGGCGTAGTCGTCGATGCGTTGCAGTAATTCGTCGCCGGCATCTTCGGCCGCCAGCGCGCCGAGTTGCGCCGACGCGCGAATTAAGGCGCCGGTTTTTAAGCGGTGGATGCGGGCCAGGTGGGCGACGGTGTTTGGCGCGGAATCGGCGACGGTGGCGGGGGCGACGGCGGAATCATCGACGGTGGAATTATCGGGGAAGTCGCCGCCGCCGGCTTGCATATCCAACGCCTGGCCGCCGGCCATGCCGCGCGCGCCGACGGCGACGGCCAAGGTCTCCACCATGCGCAACCGCCGCCCGGCCGACACGCGCAACGCCGGGTCGGCGCTCAAAACTTCAAACGCCAACGCCTGCAGCGCGTCGCCGGCCAAAATCGCCGCCGCCTCGCCGAATGCGATGTGACAAGCCGGGCGGCCGCGCCGCAAGTCGTCGTCGTCCATCGCCGGCAGGTCGTCGTGAATCAGCGAGTAGGCGTGAATCATTTCCACCGCCGCCGCCGGCGCATCCAAGGCCGCGCTTTCCGCGCCGGCGATTGCGCCGCCGGCGTAGACCAGCATGGCGCGAAACCGCTTGCCGCCATTCAAGCAGGCGTAGCGCATGGCGTTCGCCAATTGCGCTGGCGCCAGCGCGGCCGAGGGAGCGGCGTTGGGGGCGATGTCGGAGCCGGAATCGCTGTCGGCGCCGGCCCCCGGCAACCGCGCCGCCAAGGCCGGTTCGGCGCGCGCGCGGTAGGCCCGGCAGGCGGATTCGAAGGTGTTCAAAATTCGAGTGAGTTAAACCGGCCGGTGGCGCGAAAATCCGGCGCCGCCCACGAGCGGGGAGTGCTGGACGCCCGCTTAACAGACTGCGAGCGTGGCGGGTTGGCAGACTGTGGGCGTGGCGGATTGGGGCGCACTATGTCGGGTGTGGCGGGGGCGGCGGTGACAAAGTCGGCTGAACGATGCCGGCGCTCATGCCGTGTCGCCGTCGTCATCGCCACCGTCACCGTCACCGTCACCGTCGTCGCCGCCGTCATCGCCATCGTCACCGTCATCGCCGTCGCCATCGCCACCGCCGTCGTCACCGTCATCACCGTCGCCATCGCCACCGTCGTCACCGTCATCACCGTCAGCGACCGGCTCCAGTCGATATTCGCCGTGCCGGGCGACCAACTTTTCCACCCGCTGCTGGGCCGCGTCGAGGCGCTTGCGGCACTGCTCCGAGAGCACCATGCCGCGCTCAAAATCCTTGAGCGTCTGCTCCAGCGACTGCTCGCCTTGCTCCATCCGCCGCACGATTTTCTCCAACTCCGCCAGCGACTTCTCAAAGTCGATGGATGGATTTTTCCCGCTGTTTGCCATGGCGCGCTCCGCCGCTTCGCCGGTGAGTTGCGCGCAGTGTAGCAGAACGCGCGCGCGTCGATGCGTCGTCGGCGCGCTAATCCTCGCCATCCAACCCGGCCGCGCCGGCGATGCGCGCGCGCAAATCGTCCGGGGCGTAGAACCAAAACGCGCGCGAACGTTTGACTTGTTGCAGCAGGTTCAATTCCACCAGTCGCTGCAAATCAACGCGCGCGGTCTGCGCGGTTACCCGGTGCGAGCGGCGGTGACTCTCCACCGTATAAGCGCCGCCCGCGCGCCGCAGCGCGTGGCCGAGCAGCGCGACTTGACGGTGATTCAAGCAACTGGACAAGCGCGGCGCATGCCGCAGCAATTCCTCCACGCCGCGCTGTTCGACCGCTTTGTGCTCCAGATATTCATGCAGCGCATCGATGGCGCGCTCGATGATTCCCAACTGGTGAATGATGAAGTAGGTGGCGTCGTTGGCGTCGGTTTCGGTGTGCAAATAGGCGCGGATGTATTTGGCCGGCGCGCGCCGCAGCAGGCGCGAAATCGACACATATTCCATCAACCAGTACCCCGAGCGCGCCATGCTCCAGTAGAACAGCGCGCGCGCGGTGCGGCCGTTGCCGTCCACGAACGGATGGTCGTAGCCGAGCATGAAATGCAGCAGGATGGCGCGAATCACCGGGTGCACAAACGGGCGGCTGCCGGTCGGCGCGTTGGCGAATGCGCACAGCCGCCGTAGCCGCTTCGGCAGCGAGGCCGCGGGCGGCGGCTCATGCAGCACCATGGCGCGGCCGGCGTCGACCACTCGAATCGATTCCTTGGTCGTGCGCAGGCGGCCGGCCGCGCCGGGGTCGTCGAGCGTGCCGTCCGCCACCACGCGGTGCAGATGCATCACCCGCTGCGGCGTCAGTTCGGATTCGCGCAAATCGCGGATGGTCTCCATGGCGTGGTAGTTGTTCAAAATCATGCGCTCCGAGGAATCACGCGGCCGGCGGCCGCTGCGCAGCATCGCCCTGGCCTCTCTGCGCGTGGTCGCCGCGCCTTCCAGTTGGCTGGAGGTAATCGCCTCCTCAATCAGGGAATTGACCAAGTAACGATTGCGGTCGCCGCCGGAGGCGACCGGGCTTTCCATGCCCACGCTGCCGGCTGCGCGTTGGTCGATGCGGTGCAGTTGATGCAGAACCGGGTCGGGCGTGGCGAACGCCATGGGGCGGTTGCGCTTGTCGTATAACGGCAACGGCCGGCGCATGGCTTGGCGCGCCAGTTCCAGTTTCGCCCACCAAGTGTCATGCGTCAGGCCGGGCGGCGGGGCGCGGTGGCGCAGTTCATCCCAGTGCAGATAACGCCCGCCGGCCAGCGCGCCCACCTCCATGTTTAACTGCGATGGCGTGAGTTTTCGCGCCGCGTCGCTGAACGCGGGCGGTGATAACGGAATTTTCATCGTCGCCTCCGAACGGCTAAATTTGCTCGAATTAGCACTTAATTAGCATTTTAGTCCGAACTGCTAATTCTTGTCAAATTGACAATTCATTAGTTTTTCGGTTTTCGCGCGACCGGCGCGGCGCGGCGTCACCGTGGCCGCGAATCGGTTATCATCGCCGCCACAGCATTCCCTCCGCCGCCATGCCGCAAACTTATGATGCCTCCGCCATCGAGGTGCTCACCGGTCTTGAGCCGGTGCGCAAGCGGCCGGGCATGTATACCAACACCGACCGCCCGAATCATCTCGCGCACGAAGTCATCGACAACAGCGTCGACGAGGCGATTGCGGGCCACGCCGATTCCATCGAAGTGCAGTTGCACGCCGACGGCGCATTGAGCGTCGCCGACAACGGCCGCGGCATGCCGACCGACTTGCACCAGGAAGAGAACGCGAGCGGCGTCGAAGTCATCCTCACGCGGCTGCACGCCGGCGGCAAATTCTCCGGCAAGAACTACCGTTTCTCCGGCGGCTTGCACGGCGTCGGCGTGGCCGTGGTGAACGCGCTGTCGACGCGCCTTGAAGTGTGGGTCAAGCGCGGCGGCAAGCGGTGGCACATGGGGTTCGCCGGCGGCGAAGTGGAGTCCGCGCTCACCGCGGTCGGCACGGTCGGCCAGCGCGCCACCGGCACCACGGTGCGGTTCACTCCGGACGCGCAATATTTCGACTCCGCCAAGTTCGACATCGCCCGGCTGAAAAAAACCCTGCGCGCGAAGGCGGTGTTGTGTTCCGGCCTGCGGGTGAGTTTTCGCGACGAAGCCAACCCCGCCAACGACGAAAAATGGCGCTACGAAAACGGCTTGCCGGCGTACTTCCGCGCCGCGCTCGGCGACGCCGCAACGCTGCCGGCCAAACCGTTCGTCGGCCGCCACAAAAGCGATGACGGGGAGGCCGATTGGGCCGTGGCCTGGCTGATCGACCGCGACCGCGCCGGCGGCCACGGCAACACCGTCGCCGAGAGTTATGTCAACCTGATTCCGACGCCGCAGGGCGGCACCCACCTGGCCGGCTTTCGCATCGGCCTGACCGAAGCGGTGCGCGAGTTCTGCGAGTTCCGCGACTTGTTGCCGCGCGGGGTTAAATTGGCGCCGGAGGATGTGTGGAATCCATGCGTGTATGTGCTGTCGGTGCGGGTGAAAAATCCGCAGTTCAGCGGCCAGGCAAAGGAGCGCCTGGCGTCGCGCGAGACCGGTCCGTTCGTGCAGGCGGCGGCCAAGGACGCGTTCAGTTTGTGGCTCAACCGGCATACCGCGGACGCCGAGAAAATCGCCCGCCTTGCCATCGACAACGCGCAGCGCCGGCTGCGCGCCGGCAAACGCGTGGCGCGCAAAAAAATCACCAGCGGTCCGGCGCTGCCCGGCAAATTGGCCGACTGCACCAGCGATGACTTGGAGATGACCGAACTGTTTTTGGTCGAAGGCGATTCGGCCGGCGGCTCGGCAAAGCAAGCGCGCGACCGGGTATTCCAAGCCATCATGCCGCTGCGCGGGAAAATATTAAACACTTGGGAAGTCGACCCCGCGGAAGTACTGTCATCGCAGGAAGTTCACGACATCGCCATCGCGCTCGGCGTCGACCCCGGCGCGGACGCCGCTGGATTGTCCGGCTTGCGCTACGGCCGGGTGTGCATTCTCGCCGACGCCGACTCGGACGGCGCGCACATCGCCACGCTGCTGTGCGCGTTGTTCATGCGCCACTTCCCGGCCTTGGTCGCGGCCGGGCGGGTGTGCGTCGCCATGCCGCCGCTGTATCGAATCGATGTCGCGCGCCAAGTGTTTTACGCGCTCGACGACGCCGAGAAGGACACCGTCATCGCGCGCATCGAAGCGGACAAAATTCGCGGCAAAGTCAATGTGCAGCGCTTCAAAGGCTTAGGCGAGATGAATCCATTGCAACTGCGCGAGACCACCATGAACC
Organism: Gammaproteobacteria bacterium; assembly: GCA_028817405.1. Lineage (GTDB taxonomy): Bacteria > Pseudomonadota > Gammaproteobacteria > Arenicellales > Poriferihabitantaceae > JAHRAW01. The sequence continues at coordinate 3,304 of JAPPPS010000081.1, read as the reverse complement.
CGGCCACGCGCCGCTTGCTGCAGTTGGAAGTGTCCGACGCCGCCGATGCGCGCGCGATGTTGGACATGCTGCTGGCGAAAAAACGCGCGCCGGACCGCAAAGCATGGCTGAGCGCGAAAGGCGACCAAGCGGAGGTGGCTTGATGTTTTGTTGCGGCGATGGCGCACGGTTAATCATTCGTCGCGCAATTAAGTACGCGCCTAATTAAGTCCAGTGGCGCGCGGTTAACATCGAAATAAAATCGCGCGCGTGTTTTGTTTTGTATCGCGCGTTCATTGCCATTTAATCGCCACCGCCAAGTCCATCACATTCGTGCCGGTCGGGCCGGGCTTGAACAGCGCCGCGATGCGCGCCAAGTAAGCGCCGGCATCGGCGCGCGCCAGCGCGCGCTCGGCGCCGGATGCGGCATCAAAAGTATCACCGTCAATGAGCGCGCCGGCCGCTTGCGTGGGGCCGTCGCTGCCGTCGCTGCCGGCAACCAACGCCGCGATGTTGCGCCGGCCGCGGATTTCTTTCGCCAACGCCAACGCGAGACTTTGATTGCGCCCGCCAACGCCCGGCTTAGGCGGTAGATGCACCGTCGATTCGCCGCCCCAGATATACGCGCCCGGCGGTCCGGCGATTAACGCCGCCGCGAGTTCCTGCGCGGCCGCATAAATGTCACGGTTCAAAGATTCTTCGTTGGCGTTCACCGGCCAGTCATGCGCGCGAAAAAATTCCGCGGCCGCGTCGCGCGCGATGCGGTTGGACGCGATGATGCGCGCGCGGTAGTCGAACGGCATGCGCGTGGTTGAATCAAACGCGGCATCTGTTGCATCGCTCGCCAAGTTCATGTTTTCCAGCAAGCGCATAATGTCCGGCGGCGGTTTTGATTCCCCGCGCAGCGCGCCGATGCCGCCGCCGATGATGTCGATGTTGTCACCGGGCACATCCGAGACCGCATACACGCGCGCCGACCGGCCGCCGAAGTTGCGCAGCAGTTTGCCGCCTTTGATGCGCGACACATGCATGCGCGCGGCGTTGATTTGGTCGATGGCATAACCGCCGGCCAACAACACCGAGGTCATGGTTTGCAAGGCGCGCAAGTCAACCGTCGCCGGCAACAGTTCGAGCAACGCCGATGCGCCGCCGGAAACTAACAGTACCAATTCTTCCTCCGCGGCCGTTGCGCGTACAAATTCTTCCACGGCCCGCCCGGCGCGCAGACTGTTTTCATCCGGCAGCGGATGCCCGGCTTCGATTAACTCGATGCGCGCATGCGTAGCCGGCGCCGACGCAAGCGGCGCGCCATGCCCGTACTTGGTTACCACCAACGCCTCGCCGTGCGCGGCAAAACGGTCGAGCGCGCCCGCGCCCATCGCCGCCGCGGCCTTGCCGACCGCCAACAACCGCGTTATCGACGCCAGTCCATCTTCGGCCACCGCCGCGCGCGTCACCCGCGCGCCGCCCACGCGCGCCACCGCGGTTTTCCACGCTTGGAGCAACTGCGTTTTAACTCGGATGCCGGTGTTCATGGCGCTGGATTTTAAGGCAAGCGGCGGCGAACGGTCGACGAGTGGTCGCGCCAAGCGCATGGAAAAACGCGGCGGTTCAGTTTCCAATGCGGCGCATGTTTTTGCGTTACAATGCATCGATTCCCCGCCGCTGCCGACCGTCATGCCCGTTATTCGCGAGACCACTTTTAACGCCAAGTTGACCGATATTTTGCGGCGGAAGAATCCGCGGTGGCGGACCGATGATGCGGCGGTGGCCGAGGGCGGGCGGATTTTGGTCGGCGGCGGCACGCCGGATGTTTTTATCTGTCCGAAAGGCGCGCCGCCCATCGTCGTGGAAACCGAGTTTATGCCGGCGCGCACGGTGGAAGAAGACGCCGAGAAGCGTCTCGGTTGCGAGGTGCGCGGCGGCAACATGCTTATCGAGCAAGTGGTGGCGTTGCGCGCGCCGGCGACGGTGAAACAAACTTCGGCGGCGCGGTTGGAGGGGGCGATTTGCGCGGCGCAGTTGGAGTATTGTTTGTTGTCCGCGGATCCGTCTTACCCTAAAACGCCGGCGGAACGCTGGCCTCGAAGCGGCTGGCTGCAAGGCGGCGTGGATGACTTGGTTGCGCTGCTCGAGAACGCATTGGTGTCGGAGCGTTTGATTGCGGACAGTTTGGAAATCTTGGAAGGCGGGGTGAATGCGGCCGCGGCGCGACTGATTGCCGCCACTCACGACAAGCCCGCGGTTATTTCAAACATCGCCAAACTGTTGCATCAAAGCGAAGGCCCGCAGACCACGCGCATGGCCATGGCGATTGTCGCCAACGCGCTGACTTTTCATGCCATGTTGGGCGGCACACACGCGGTCAAAAGTTTCAAGCAACTGCGGAGGACATCGCAAAAACTTTTGATGCCCGATGATGTGCTCGACGAATGGTGGCGAATCATCGATGACATCAACTACTATCCGATTTTCGACATCGCCTGCCGGGTGATAACGGAAATTCCAACGCGCGCGACCTTCGATGTTGTCCAGATACTGTCGCGAGTCGCCGGCGACCTTGTCGCGCTCGGCATCACCGCCTCGCATGATTTATACGGCCGCATGTTTCAGCGGCTGATTACCGACCGCAAATTCCTCGCCACTTTTTACACCTTGCCGGAGTCGGCCATGCTGTTGGCGGAAGTGGCGGTGGATAAACTGGATGTCGACTTCGCCGATGAATCGACCGCGCCGGCGCTGCGCATCGCCGACTTCGCTTGCGGCACCGGCACTTTGTTGGGCGCGGCTTATCATGCGGTGTTGGCGCGCCACCGTCGCGCCGGTCATGACGATGCCGACATTCATAAACAAATGATGGAAGAGTCGCTGATTGCCACCGACATCATGCCGGCCGGCGTGCATCTCACCGCATCGATTCTCTCCAGCGTGCATCCGGCGGTGACTTTTGACGACACCAAAGTTTATACCTTGCCGTACGGTTGGCATGACAACGGTTTGTTCCTCGGCGCGCTGGATTTAATCGACAAGCAAGCCTCGCGTGATTTGCTGCAGACGCGCAAACGGTTGGGCGGCCGCGGGGAAAAACAACTCGGCGCGTCCGACCTCGGCGCGATGTTTCAGTTGGAGCATGAGAGTTGCGACTTGGTGATTATGAATCCGCCGTTCACGCGGCCGACTAATCATGAGATTACCGACAAGCCGGTGCCGTCGTTTGCCGGCTTCAGCACCGCCGATGACGAGCAGCGCGCGATGGCTGACCGGTTGAAGGACATTAACGCCAAACTGCCGCAGCGCGCCGGGCATGGCAACGCCGGTTTGGCAT
>JAPPPS010000014.1 GCA_028817405.1 Gammaproteobacteria bacterium | reverse complement strand
CGGCATCATCACCGACATCGACCTCCTGAATTTCCTCGGGTCGAGGCATTAGCGACGGCGCGGCGCGGTTTGGCCGACCCGCCGCGCGATTTAGTAATTCCCCGGATATTTGCCGACCGCTTGCCGCGTTTTTTGCGGCGGTGAGCGGGGTTTTGCCCGGCGTTGGGCGGTGGAATTTGGAAAACTCACGGAATAAATCCTTTTAATTGAGTGATTTAAGCGACTTTTGCCAAAACCGCGCCCAGTGCCGGGCGGTGACACAAGAAATGGACACGCCGAAACCGCTGTAAAGAAAAAGTTTAGTTAAGATTATTGACATTAAACAAAATTGGCGTAAGGTAAAGGCGTGGGGTGAGCCCAAACGGGCGCTCGCTTGCTCATCCCTTATCGAAAGCGGGCATCCACCAACGATGGAGGAGACCATGAATACTCTCAAGTTCCGGGCCGCGGGTGCGGCGTTGCTGCTGTCCGCGACGCTGACATCGCCCGCCAAAGCCCAAGAAATCACGCTGTGCTGGGCGGCGTGGGACCCCGCCAACGCGCTGGTTGAGTTGTCCAAAGACTTCACCGCGCAATCCGGCATCGACATGAAGTTCGAGTTTGTCCCGTGGACCAACTTCGCCGACCGCATGCTCAACGAACTGAACTCCGGCGGCAAACTCTGCGACCTGATGATTGGCGACAGCCAGTGGATTGGCGGCGGCGCCACCTACGGCCACTATGTGAAGTTGAACGACTTCTTCGATGCGGAAGGCATCTCCATGGCGGACTTCCTGCCGGCCACGGTCAACGCCTATTCCACCTGGCCGAAAGGCTCGCCGAACTACTACGCGCTGCCGGCCATGGGCGACGCCCTGGGCTGGGTATACCGCAAGGACTGGTTCTCGCGCCCGGAGATTCGCGCCGCGTTCAAAGCGCAATACAACCGCGACTTGGGCGTGCCGAAAACGCAGAAGGAAATTCGCGACATCGCGCAGTTCTTTCAAGGCAGGGAAATCGACGGCAAGAAAGTCTACGGCGCGGCAATCTACACCGAGCGCGGCTCCGAAGGCATCACCATGGGCGTGACCGGCGCGCTGTATCCGTGGGGCTTCAAATACGAGAACACGCCGGGCCAATACGACATGGACGGCGCGGTCAACTCGGCGGTGGCGGTCGAGGCGCTGGAGTTCTACAAAGACATGTATAAGACCGCCACGCCGCCCGGCCACGCCGACGCCTACATGGTCGCCAACCTGGATGCGTACAAGTCCGGCCAGGTGGCCATGCAGATGAACTGGTTCGCGTTTTTCCCCGGCATCGCCAAGGACGAATCGGTCGGCGGCGAGGTGTCGGGCTTCTTCGCCAACCCGCCGCAGAACATCGAAGGCTCAACCTTAGGCGGGCAGGGAATTTCCGTGGTCGCCTACTCCGACAAAAAAGCCGAGGCGCTGGAATACATCAAGTGGTTCGCGCAACTGGATGTGCAGAAGAAATGGTGGGAGTTGGGCGGCTACTCGTGCCACACCGGGGTCGCCGGCGCGCCGGACTTCGCCGACTCCACGCCGTTCGCCGGCGAGTTCCTGAAAGCCATGGGCGCGGTGAAGGACTTCTGGCAGGAGCCGACCTACGCCGAGTTGCTGCAAGCCATGCAAAAGCGCGTCCACGATTATGTGGTCGCCGACCGCGGCACCGCCAAAGAAGCGCTCGACAAATTAGTCGAGGACTGGGTTGAGGTGTTCGAGGACGACGGTAAACTGTGATTTTCCGCGCGGGGCCGGCGTTGCGTCGATGCGTTCGCCGGCCCCGCCGCCTGTTACGTTTCACCGTTTGATTAGCACGTATTGCCGATGGCGTCCACCACCCCGCAAGCGCAGCCCGCGGCGCGGGGCCCGCGCGGTTTTTGGATGCGCGCGTCGACGCTGTCCGACCGCGCCCTCGCCTGGCTTTGCATCGCGCCGACCATCGCGCTGCTGCTGGCCATCAACATCTTCCCGCTGCTGTGGACGATTTACCTGTCGTTCACCAACTACCGCGCCAATCAACCCGGCCGCGAAATCAAGTGGGTCGGGCTGAAGAACTACAAGCGCATCCTCGGCAGCGAAGACATCTGGGGCTATATGCAGACCACGGCCTCGTTCGTTTGCACCACGATGATTATCCAGACCGCGCTTGGATTGGGTTTGGCGCTTTTGATTAACCGCAACTTTCGCGGCCACGGATTCTGGACCACGGTGATTTTGATTCCGATGATGCTGACCCCGGCCGTGGTCGGCACCTTCTGGACCTACATCTACCAGCCGCAGACCGGCATCTTCAGTTACATCGTCAACTTCTTCGCCGATGTCGGGCCGCTGGACATGATTGGCTCGGTCGCCATGGCGCCGTGGGCGATTGTCATCGTCGACACCTGGATGTGGACGCCGTACATCATGCTCCTGTGCCTGGCCGGCTTGCGCTCCATTCCGCCGTATCTTTACGAGGCGGCGGAAATCGACCGCGCCAACGCATGGCAGAAGTTTCGCTACATCACCCTGCCGCGCATCATGCCGTTTCTGATGTTGGCGGTGCTGTTTCGCGGCATGGAAAATGTCAAGATGTTCGACATGGTGGTCGAGTTGACTTCCGGCGGCCCGGGCTCGGTCACCGAACTGGCGTCGATTAACCTGAAGCGCGAGGCCTTCGAGAAATGGAAGACCGGCTACTCTTCGGCGTTCGCGGTCATCCTGTTCGTCACCGTGTTCGGCTTAGGGAGCATTTATGTGAAAGCCCTGAACCGGGTGAAGTCGTGATGGCCGCGCACGGAAACAGCGCCGCAAGCGCGCCATCGGCCGCGCCGCGGCGGCTGGCCACGGGCGCGGCCGCGGCGGCAGTCATCGCCTACGCGCTCATCACGCTGATTCCGCTGCTGTGGATTTTTGTCACCGGCTTCAAGTCGCCGCCGGATTCCATCAGTTATCCGCCCAAGGTGATTTACCGGCCGACCCTGGAAGGCTATGTCAATCTGTTCACCGCGCGCTCGCGTCAGACGCGCGAGTATATCGACAGCCTGGGCCCGGCCGCGACCTGGTATGACCGACTGGCGCGCAAGCGCAACATGGTCATCACCGGCCCCAGCCGGTTTGCCGGGCGGTACATGAACTCGGTCATCATCGGCTTCGGCTCGACCTTTTTGGCCGTGTTTCTCGGCACCCTGGCCGCCTACGGTTTCAGCCGGTTCAGGGTGCCGCTGAAAGACGACCTGCTGTTCTTCATTCTCTCCACGCGCATGATGCCGCCGATTGCGGTCGCCATTCCCATCTTTTTGATGTACCGAAAACTCGGTTTGTCCGACACCGCTTTGGGCATGATTCTGCTCTACACCGCGGTCAATGTGTCGCTGGCGGTGTGGCTGTTGAAAGGATTCGTCGATGAAATCCCGCGCGAGTACGAGGAAGCGGCGATTATCGACGGCTACTCGCGCATGCAGGCGTTCGTCAAGGTGGTGCTGCCGCAGATGCGCGCCGGCATCGCCGCCACCGCCATCTTCTGTTTGATTTTCGCGTGGAACGAATACGCCTTCGCGCTGCTTTTGACTTCCGGCGAAGCGCAGACCGCGCCGCCGTTCATCCCCGTCATCATCGGCGAAGGCGGCCTGGACTGGCCGGCCGTGGCCGCCGGCACCACCTTGTTTCTGCTGCCGATTATCACCTTCACCGTGCTGCTGAGGAATCAACTCCTGCGCGGCATCACCTTCGGCGCGATTCGCAAATGACCATCGACAACGCAAACACGAATGGCGCCGGCCGCAAACGCCGCGGCTGGGTGCGGCGCGGGCCGTGCGAGACCGCGGCCGCGGTCCTCATCGTCGCCGGCATCGCCATGATGATGCAGCCGTTCTCGATGCTGTTATACGGTTATTCCTTCGTCACCATCCTGACCGGCACCTTGGGTTTTGTCGTGGTCAGCCATTTCCCGAAGTAGGCGGGTGAAGCGTGGCCGAAATTCGCATCGAAAACTTGAATAAAACCTACGGCGCGTTCACCGCCGTGCGCGATTCCGGCCTCACGGTCCGCGACGGCGAGTTCTTCGTGATGTTGGGGCCGTCCGGCTGCGGCAAAACCACCACCTTGCGCCTGATTGCCGGGCTGGAATTCCCGTCTTACGGGCGAATCTTTCTCGACGGCGAGGATGTGACCGCCAACCCCGGCTCCAAGCGCGACATCGCGTTCGTGTTTCAACTGTTCGCGCTGTATCCGCACATGAATGTGGAGAAGAATCTGTCCTTTCCGCTGCGCGTGCAGCATCTGCCGCGCAGAGTCATCCGCGATAAAGTCGCGGAAGTTGCGAACATGCTGCGCATCACTCACCTGCTGAAATCGCCGGTCGGCGCGCTGTCCTCCGGCGACCGCCAGCGCGTCGCGCTCGGCCGCGCGTTGGTGCGCGAGGCCAAGGCGTTTTTGATGGACGAGCCGTTGGGCGCGCTGGACGCCGAGTTCAGAGACCTGATGTGCGGCGAGTTGCGGCAGTTGCACGACCGCGTTCGCGCCACCACCGTGTATGTCACCCACGACCAGGTTGAGGCCATGTCCATGGCCGACCGCATCTGCATCATGGACCGCGGCGAAATCCTCCAAGTCGGCAGCCCGCTCGAAGTCTATGCCCGCCCGGCCACGCGCTTCGTCGCCGGGTTCATCGGCTCGCCGTCGATGAATTTCCTGCCGGCCAAAGGCGGCCTGCCGGCCGGCGCGGATTGCATCGAGGTCGCGGGCGGGCGCGTGCAAATTCCCCGACTCATCGACGCGCTGCCCGGCGACCAGGCGCTGGTCGGGGTGCGCCCGGAGCACTTGTCGCTGTCGGACGACGGCGCGCTGCGCGGGCGCATCTTCGCCGTGGAATACATGGGCGCGAAGCAGTTGCTCACCGTCGACACCGCATGCGGGCGGCTGCGGTTGAAAGCCGGCAACCGGGTCAAGGCGGCGGTCGGAGACAATGTAGGGCTGAACTTCGCTCGCGACTCGTTAATCGTGTTCGACGCCGGCACCGGCGTCGCGGTCAAGAGCGCGCTGCACGACCAGCGCGGCCAACCCGCCGGGCATGCATAATGGCTGAAGTTCGCCTGCAATGCATCAGCAAATCGTTCGGCGCATCGAGCGAAATTTGCGCGGTGCGCGACCTCGACCTGCGCATCGGCCACGGCGAGTTCGTGGTGCTGCTGGGCCCCACCGGCGCCGGCAAAACCACCACCCTGCGCTTGACCGCGGGGCTGGAGAGCCCGGACGACGGGCGGGTTTTCATCGACGGTGATGATGTCACCGCGCACGCGCCGTCGCTTCGGGATGTCGCCTTCGTGTTTCAGCAATACTCGCTGTACCCGCACTACACGGTGTTTGATAACATGGCGTTCCCGCTGCGCGCGCCGGGCCGCGGCCTGTCGGCGGCGGCGGTCAACCGGCGCGTCGCGGAGGTGGCGGAGATGCTGCGCATCGCCGACAAGTTGGACAACAAAGCGACCGAACTGTCCGGCGGGGAAATGCAGCGCGTGTCCATCGGCCGGGCGCTGGTGCGCGCGCCCAAAGTGTTTTTGATGGACGAGCCGCTGTCCTCGCTCGACGCCAAACTGCGCGAAGACTTGCGCGTGGAACTCAAACGCATTCAGCGCGACTTAGGCGCGACCATGTTGTATGTGACCCATGACCCGTTGGAAGCGATGACCCTGGCCGACCGCATCGGCATCTTGCACCACGGACATCTGGCGCAAATCGGCAGCCCGAAAAGCGTCTATGAATCGCCGCGCAACATCCACGCCGCGCGGCGCCTCGGCAGCCCGCCGCTCAACCTGGTCGCGGCGGGGGCGGCCGGCATGGCGGCGCGCTCGGCGCGCGCCAAAACCATCGGCGTGCGCCCGGAGGAGGTGCGCATCGACCGCGCAAACGGCGCCCCGGCGCAGGTGTTGAACATCGAGCATTTGGGCGGGGAATCCATCGCCACGCTTCGAGTTGGCGAGCAGACCCT
>JAPPPS010000136.1 GCA_028817405.1 Gammaproteobacteria bacterium | reverse complement strand
TTCCTGGAAGATGTATTGGTCGGCGGCGTCGGGGGTTTGCTGGGCGGGGGCGGGGATGGCGGCGATGGCGATGATGGCGGCCGCGACGGTGATGGCGATGCGATGCAAGGGGCCGTCATTCCGTGCGGTTGGAAAACAAGGAGCGCAGCGACTATGTTTTCCTCCGACACGGAATCCAGAGTCTTTAATTGGCCCCGCGAGAAATCGACGAAAAGCAAAAGACGCTGGACGCCCGCTTAACAGAACGCGGGCGTGACGGCGGGGGCGGCTATCGCCGGAGTGGCAATGCGGTCGACCGTCGCCGGCACGGCGGCGCAAACGCGCAACAAAGCGGGAGGCGGTGGTGAACATGGCGCGCAAGGTGACGGTGACGGTGACGGCGTGGGGACGGTGGCGACGGTGGCGGGGGCGGTCGGTGTTTGGTGGCGGTTGGCGTTGTTGTGCGACTGGCGGCGCGGCGCGCCAGCGCGGTTCATTCGCGCCATTATCACACAATTCGCGGATTGCAACCGACAATTAAGACCAGCAAATCCCGCCGCCGTTCCCGGCTCTCGCGGGGAATTTAAGCGCCGGCGGCCGATGCTTTACCGCGACTCCGCGGCCCGCCGCAAAGTCGCGGACACCCACCGTTCGACATCGACGCCCTTGCGCGCCGCGGCCGCCTGGGCGGTGGCGAACGCCCGCGCCGAGACCGGCACGCGATGCCGCGGCTTTTGCGGCGGCTTGCCGAGGCGCGCGCACAAGTCGAGATAATCGTCGACCGCCTCGTGAAAAGCGGCCTCGATTTCGCGCGCGCTGCGGCCGTGAAACCCGACGATGTCCCTGACGCCCATGATATGGCCGACCAAAAACCCATCCTCCGCGCTGTACCGAATCCGCGCGTTGTAGTTTTTGTAGAACAGGACTTTTTTGCAGGGTGTGTTCATGGTGTTATTCCGTTTCGGCTGAGAAACTCGCGGACATCCCGCACTTGATACGGCGCCGCCTCGCTTCGCGGATGCGGTCTGTGCAGGGTAATGGCATCGCCGCGGATATGAAACCTGATGCGCGAGCCGCGCCCCTCAATCATAACCGCGCCGGCCGCGATAAGCAACGCCTCGATATCCCGCCACGCGATATTCCGCGCCACCGGCCGCGCAAACACGGCGCGCAAAGTACGCCGCTGCCGGTTGTTAAGCGGCATTGGTTGGCATCCGTGTCCCCGCGCGGCCGGCGCAACCGCCGACGACCTTACTGCCCGGCCCCGGTCAAAAGCCGCACCAGCAGCCCGATGACGCCGAACTGAGAAGCCAAAATCAGCAGCAGCAGCGGGGTATACACCGCAAAAAGCAGGGTGCGTATGCTGCCGATTTTTTCCTCCACGACATCGATTCGCTTGTCCATGTGGGTGAGCGTCTCGTCGATGCGGATGACGGCGGATTTGACTCCCTCGACATCGCCGACGCGCGGAACCGCTCTTGCCGCGCGCATGGCGTGTCGTTCTTCCATTTCAGAAGCGCGCAGGGCTTCGTAGAGTTCATCATTGAAAGTCGCGGCGTGGGCCATGGGTCTCTCCTTGGTTTGGGGTTAAAGTTGGGCGGAGTATAGCGAAAAAATTGACGGTTGCAACCTTTCCGCGACACCGCCGGCATCAGGCCGCGCGCCGCTTTTTCCAGCGCGTCAACAGTCGGTCGATTTGCGGCAGAAACGGAACGCACAGCGCGAATCCGCAAGCGACGGTGACGAGCAAAAAGAACGCCAGATATGCGAAAGTGGCTTCAGTCATTTTGGTGTTCATCCATTCGCTTGATGCGCAGATGCGCGACGGCGGCATCAGGCCGCGCGCCGCTTTTTCCACCACTCCACGAAACGTTCGAGTTGCGACGGGCACAGCAGGATAAAGCCTAACCCGCAGAGAGAGAAGAGAATGAATATCATGACCATAAGGCCAAGGGTCGCTTCAGACATTTCGATGTCCCTCCATTCGCTTGATGCGCAGATGCGCGCCGCCGGCATCAGACCGTGCGCCGCTTTTTCCAGCGCGTCAGCCAGTTGTCGATTTGCTGGACGAATCCAATCAAAAAGAGGTATCCACAGCTAAGAATGAACAGCACGATGATTGCCACGAGCGCGAGATCTTCTTCAGACATTTCGATGTCCCTCCATTCGTTTGATGAGTAGATGCGCACCGACGGCGCAACCGCCACCGATAATGATGACGGCCGCGAGGCCGGCCACGCCGAACCAGAATACTACACCAAACTGCCCGGCCTCGTAGCGCGCGCCGAGCCAGCCGACTAAAACGGCAAACGCGGCAAAAAGCGCCAGCGCCCACCGACCGAGAAAGTCGATGCGCTTCTGCGCGCCTTGAAAGGCGATTTCGTCCATGGTGTCCTCCATGTTGGATGGGTGAGTGGGCCGGCCGCCTTGGCCGACCGACGGGGAATGTAGCACAAGTTCAGACGGTATGCGCCGCGAATTTTATTTTTTCGGGCTATTTGCCGGTGAGCAAGCGGCAAAGTTGCGCGAAGTTGCGCGCGCGGTCGAATCTTGCCAGGACCACCGACCGGCCGGCGCAGCCCAACCGCCGGCGCAGGGCCGGGTCGGCGCACAAGCGGCGCAGGGCGGCGGTGAGAGCGCCGTGGTCGCCGGGCGCAACTAACAAACCGTTGACGCCGTCTTGCACTAATTCCGGGATGCCGGACAAGTCGGTGGCGAGCACCGCCAAGCCGCAACCTTGCGCTTCCACTAACACATTCGGCAAACCGTCGCGGTCGCCGTCGGCGGTGATGCGGCAGTTCAGCGCGAACACATCGGCGCGCCGGTAACGCTCCAGCACCGCGCTTTGCGCCTGCGCGCCGAGCCAGTCGACGCGCTCGCCGAGGCCGAGTCGCGCGGCCTGGCGTTTCAATTCCGGCAGCAGGGGGCCGCCGCCGATGTGGGTGAATTGCCAGTGCAAATCCGGCGGCAAATCCGCCAGCGCATCCAGCAAACCGTCATAGCCTTTCTTCGCCACCGCCCGGCCGACGCTGAGGATTTGCACCGCGGCCGCGGCATCGCTGCCGTCGCGGTCCGAATACACCGTCGCCGCAGCCGCGAACCGTGACGCATCGATGCCGTGGTAGTTCAACGCCACTTTGGCCGGCGCGGCCGCCAGCCCCCGCAAATGCTCGAAGTTGGCGCGCGTGCAGGTGGTCAGCCAGGCGCAGTCGGCGAGTTTTTCGCGCTTCTCCCACGCCGGCAGCGTCCAGATGTCTTTGGCGTGCGCCGAGACGCTCCACGGCATCCGCAGCAGCGCGGCGGTGTATCGCGCCACCGAGGCCGGGGTGTGCAAAAAATGCGCATACAACAAGCGCGCGCCCGGCGGCAATTCCGCGCCCAACACCAGCGCCTGGCCGAAGCGGCGAATGCGGTTGGGCCCCCGGCCCCCGCGCAGGTCGCGGCGCAAATCGCGCCACCAAATTCGGCGCGCCTCGCGGTAGCCGGGCGCGCCGCGCATCCGCCGCCAAGCGCGCAGCACCCGCAACGGCTGACGGTACAAATACTCCGGCAAGTACACCACCGGCGCACGAATCGCCCGGTGCACCGGATGCGTCTCGCGCTCGGTCGGGCGGCGCAGCGAGAACAACACGAGGCGGACGCCGCTGCGCTCGATGGCGTGGATTTCCTCGGCGATGAAGGTCTCGGACAGGCGCGGATAGCCCTTCAAGATGACGGCGACAACACCGTCGCAGGGGCCGCGCTCGGCGGGCGGGTCGGTTTGCATGCCGCGATTGTAAGCGAAGCGCGGGCCGCCGCCCTTGACGGCCGCGCGGCAAGCGCCTACACTGCGCGCATTGTTTCGCCGCCCGCCGCCGTGCTCACTGTACACGTACCGTCGCCACCGATTCCCGCCGCCACCGTCCGCCACGCCCGCATCAATTTCCCGCCGCCATGCTCGCCGACTACTTCCCGATTCTGTTGTTCATCGCCGTGGGCTTGGGCGTCGGCGGCATCGCCATCAGCGCCGGCCGGGTGCTGGGGCCGCACCAACCGTACGACGACAAGTTGTCGCCGTACGAATGCGGCTTCGAGGCGTTTGAGGACACGCGCATGAAATTCGATGTGCGTTACTATTTGGTGGCGATTTTGTTCATCATCTTCGACTTGGAAATCGCGTTCCTGTTTCCGTGGGCGATTGTGCTGGACGACATCGGCGCGTTCGGATTCTGGGCGATGATGGTTTTCCTGTTGGTGCTGGTGGTCGGCTTCATCTACGAATGGAAAAAGGGCGCGCTGGAATGGGAATGACCGGAGGCGAGCATGGCGCTTGAAGGCACGCTGCGCGAAGGCTTCGCGACCGCCAAACTCGACCAGTTAATCAACTGGGCGCGCACCGGCTCGCTCTGGCCGATGTCGTTCGGCTTGGCGTGCTGCGCGGTGGAGATGATGCAGGCCGGGGCGTCGAGGTACGACCTCGACCGCTTCGGCGTGTTGTTCCGCCCCAGCCCGCGCCAGTCGGATGTGATGATTGTCGCCGGCACGCTGACCAACAAAATGGCCCCCGCGCTGCGCCGCGTCTACGACCAGATGCCGGAGCCGCGGTGGGTGATTTCCATGGGCTCATGCGCCAACGGCGGCGGCTACTACCATTATTCCTACTCTGTGGTGCGCGGCTGCGACCGCATCGTGCCGGTGGATGTGTATGTGCCCGGCTGCCCGCCGACCGCGGAGGCGCTGATTTACGGCATCCTGCAGTTGCAAAACAAGATTAAGAAAACCAGCACCATCGCGCGGCCGGCGGTTTAGATTGGCGCGCCCGGCATGAAACCCAACACGCTTTACTACGGCGATTGTTTGGAGGTGATGCGCGAGTGGCCCGACGCCTGCGTGGATTTGATTTATCTCGACCCGCCGTTCAACTCCAACGCCGACTACAACATCATCTACGGCCGCGAGAAGATGAACGGCGGCACGGTCAAGCGCAAAGACTTGGCGCAACTGACCGCGTTCACCGACACCTGGGAGTGGAACGAAAAAACCGCCGAGCGCATTCGCGCGATTAAACGGTCGGTGGGACACCGGGCGCGCAACGCGGTCATCGCGCTCGATGCGTTTTATCAAGGCGGCGCCGGCATGCTGGCTTATCTGGTGTATATGGCCGACCGCATCGACGAAATGCCCCGACTTTTGAAAGACACCGGCAGTTTTTATCTGCACTGCGACCCGACCGCATCGCATTACTTGAAGATGATTCTTGACGATGTGTTTGGCGCGAAAAATTTTCGCAATGAAATTGTCTGGGCGTACTCGGGCACCGGGCGGCCGACCAAGAAATACAAAAGCAAAAGCGACACCATACTGTTTTACACCAAGAGCGAAGACTACCTGTTTAATGTACAGGCCGAACCGTACACGAATCCGAACACCATCAAAAGATTCGACAAAACCGACAGCGAGGGGAATCGGTACAAAATATGGAATACGCGCGGAATCAAGCGCAAGGTCTATATGAAAAACCAGCCGCTGGGAAATGTGTGGAACATCGATGTGATCGGCGCAACATCAAAAGAGCGGCTGGGTTACCCCACGCAAAAACCGCTGGCGTTGTTGGACCGCATTATCAAAGCCTCGTCCAACGAAGGCGATGTCGTGCTGGACCCGTTCTGCGGCTGCGGAACGACCATCGAGGCCGCAATGAATCTGAAGCGCGACTTTGTCGGCATCGACATTTCCATGCTTGCGCTGGATGTGATTCAAAAGGAGCGGTTGAAAAACATTAAATTCAATGTTGAGGGGACGCCCCGCGATTTGCCGTCCGCGAGAGAAATGGCGAAAAACCGGCCGTTTGCTTTTGAGAAGTGGGCGGTTCATCTTGTTCCCGGCTTCGTCACCAACAACAAACAAACCGGCGACGGTGGCGTGGACGGTTGGGCCGGCCTGTTGAATCCGCCGCCGGACGAAGACGGCATCTGCATCGCGCAGGTGAAGGGCGGCAAACCGAATGTCGATGCGCTGCGCGCATTCGCCGGCAAAATTAAGGGCGGCGAGGCCTCAGCCGGCGTGTTCATCACCATGCAACCATGGGACACCCCGACGGTGC
>JAPPPS010000106.1 GCA_028817405.1 Gammaproteobacteria bacterium | reverse complement strand
CGCGGGGGAAGTCGATTTTCAGGAATTCGCGGAATTTTTTGCGGTAGGTTGGGCCATGAAGAACGGCGTAGATATAGTCGAGCATATCCAGCGGCGCAAAAGCATTGCGGGCGGCGGTTTTTTCCGGGGTGAAACGCAAGTCGATGTTGCCGGCGATTTGTTGAACGATGTCGGCGTTGAGATTGGGCTTGCGCGACAGTTGACCGTCCAAGCGCGACTGCTTTTCGTCAGGGTAAAGATAAAGCGGGAAAAAATAAGTTTGGTCGCTGGCCGCATGCTTGTCGGCGATATGGCGAGTGACAAAAACGCGGTCAAAAATAGTGTCGGTAGAATAAGACCGTGAGGTCATGAACCCCAAGTTACCACCGGCTAACATGTGGCGCATAGTCTTGTAAGCCGGGCGACTGATGATGTTTTTGTCATAGTAAATCCATTGCGAATCGAACGGACGATAAGTAATGCCGACCGTGTGGTCGGGGTTGTATTTTTTTCCCTGAATAACGCGGGTTAGTTTATATCCGCTGGAGTCTCGAATGCGGTATTCGGATACAAAATCACCGTCCATATTGCCGGACAGCAATTCCATGATATTTTTAGACAGTGCAGTTTTGTTATCACCGATGAATAGGGAGTCTCGGTCGGTGCTTACGCCGGAATTATAATTCCCGAACAACTCATCAACAGCAAAGCCGTTGTCGTATTCCGTCAGCACGGAAAAATCTTTCGGCGCAAAAAAGAAATACGGCGATGTCGTTTCCAGTTTCTGAAAGTCAACCGCGTTCAATTCACGACTCCACAAAAATTCATATTTGCTTTGCCGCGCGCCGAACACATCGCAGTGCAACACCTCGCCCAATGCGCTCTTTTTCTTTTTGTTGCTCTTGACAAAAATGTTGATGGAAACACCCTGCATAATGTCGAATACATTCTGGTCCGGCGAGCCATCCGGCGCGCGTTCTTTCTTGCGCGAGTCGCCGTGCAGATTAAGAACATAAATGCGGTCGAAAGTTTCCAGCAAACGCTCGCGCATGCGACGGTGGGTGATGCCGTCGATAAAACTGTTGTTGGAAATGTAGGCCAAAACACCCTCGCCGGCTTTGTCGACCAAATACTCGCCGTAGCGAATGAACTTGATATAGTCGTCGTCCAGATTCAGTTTTTTCTCGTTGAGGCCTTCTTTGTAATCCGCAATTAAATCCTGAATCCACTTCCCGCGGTTGCTGCTGCTGACCGCGTACGGCGGATTGCCCATCACCACCATCACCGGCGCATCGCGTTTGACTTCATCGGCGCCGCGCGCTTCCTGCACCAACCAGTTGGCAAACGGAATGTCGCGCATCTTGGTTTCCGCCTCGCGGTTTTCCAGCGAGTTGGTAAGAAAAATCCGCAACCGTTGCCCGCCCAAGTCGAAACCGGTCTCTTTTAACATCATCTCCAACTTCACATGCGCCATCGCGTACGGCGCCATGAGAATTTCAAAACCATTCAAACGCGGCAGCAAGTCATCGGTAACATAACCGTGCCACGCGCCTTTGAGGTGGGCGAAGTTGGCGTAGATAAACTTCACCACTTCGGCAAGGAAAGTGCCGGTGCCGGTGCCGGGGTCAAGGATTTGCACCTTGTGCATGGTTTTCTTTTTGCCGTCCACCGTCACCGTGGTTTTGGCGGTGTCGGCCAGTCCGCCGGGCAAGTTGAATTCTTTCTTCAAAATTTCGTCCACCGCGCGCACGATAAAGTTAACCGCCGGCGCCGGGGTGTAATACACGCCGCGACCCTTGCGCAATCGACTATCGTATTTGCCGAGAAAGGTCTCGTAAAAATGAATGAACGGGTCGGTGCGCTGCGTCGACCGGCCGAAATCTTTCATCAACGCGCCCACATCAGTGGCGCGAAAAATATCCGCCAAATCATCAACCAGCCATCTGATGCGCGCATCCAAGTCATAGTCGGCGATGTAACCGAAGAACTTCTTCAAAAACGGATTGCTGCCGGGAATCAAGTTGACCGCCTCGTGGCGCGTGAAAGTGAGCGGTGTCGGGTCATGCAGGCGCGCGACGAACATGCCGTAGGCGATGGTCTGCGCATAAATGCCGGCGAAACGTGACGGCTTAATGTCCGCGTCCAAGAGTTCCCGAAACGCTTTGAGTTGCCCCTGCAATTCGTAACTCTCCCCGTTGCGGTCGCCGTTCTTTTCATCCGCATCAAGCGCCTCGGCAATCACCTGCGCCAACAACCGCGCTTTGTCGGCCATGCGTTTTGCCAAGTCATCGGCGACGGTGATGGTCTGACCCTGGTAAGCGCCGAAGTCGGCGATGAGATTTTCGAAACGGGCGAAGTTTTCCGGCAACGGTTTGATTTTTCCGTTGTGCAACTCGGCGATGGCGATGACGGCGACGGGTTTGGTTTCGGCGTCCCGGTGAAAACGAAATTGCAAATAGTTGGTGAAGATTAAGTTGTCGAGAGATTGGAGATAGCGGTTGAATTGGTCGCGGAAAGTTTTGTCGTCGAGGGATTTGTCGATGTTCTTCGCCTCGATGTAGCCGAGCGGGATTTGGTTGAGTTTCAAAACATAATCCGGCGCGCCGCCTTCCATGATTCGGCCGGGTTCGTTGGTGATGTCGACACCGGGCAGGTGCGCCTGCAGCAGTTTCTGCAGCGCGCCGCGAAAACTATGCTCGGTGAATTCGCCGCCGCTTTGAATGGCGGCGGTTTCCTTAAGATAGGCGCGGATGGCGGACGGGGACATGGGGAAAGTATAGCGGTATTCGGGTGGCGATGAAGTATGGGGCGCGAAAAAAGACTCTGGACTCTGGCTGTCGCCGGAGTGGCGGGTGGGGCTGTCGCTGGAGTGCGGGTGCTGGCTGTCGCCGTGCGCTTGACACCGCATCCCCGGTAACCGATACTCAATAACTCCCGCTGGCGGCGGGGAATCCGGCAGGGCAATATCAGCAGGGCAATTTCATGAGCGCGATTGTAAAAGAGATTTATGATGCCTTCCGCGAGGCGGGAGTCAGCGAGGAAGTGGCGACCGATGCGGCGCAGGCGGTGTTCAGCAGAAGCGAGAATCGCTTCGACCGAGTCGACGATCGGCTGGACGAAATCGACCGCCGCATCGCCAAGGTGGATTCCGATTTGCGCGTCATCAAATGGATGACCGGATTGATTTTCGTCGTCGTGATTTTGCCGATGCTGAAAGGTTGGCTCGCTTGACTGACGGTTGCATCTCGACCGGACGGTTACCAACTCGCCCGCGGAGTCGAATCGATGAACGAAAAAACTCTCCCCGCCCACGCCCGTGTCGTCGTTATTGGCGGCGGGGTGATGGGCGCGGGGTTGTTGTATCACTTGGCCGAGGAGGGCTGGGGCGCGGAGTGTTTGCTGATTGAAAAAGGCGAACTCACTTCCGGCTCGACTTGGCATGCGGCCGGGCAGTGTCCGAGTTTTATCGCCGATTACAACATGGCGAAAATTCACGACTGCGGCGTGCGCTTGTATCCCAAACTGGAAGCCATCACCGGGCAGTATGTCAGTTGGCATGGCTGCGGCGGGATTCGGTTTGCGTTGAAGCCGGCCGAGGTGGAATGGTTTCACCGCGTGGCCGCGGTCGGCAAACTCATCGGCTTTCATTGCGAAATCATCGACCCGGCAAAAATCCGCCAACTGAATCCGCATGTCAAAACTGATGGTGTGTTGGCCGGCGCATGGACCACCGGCGATGGTCATGTCGACCCGGCCGGCGTGTGCAACGCGATGGCGAAAGGCGCGCGGCAAAACGGCGCGCGCATCGTTACCAATACACTTGTCACCGGCATCACGCAACTTGCATCCGGCGAATGGGAAGTCGCGACCGACGCCGGCGATGTGGTGTGCGAGTTCGTGGTGAACGCGGCCGGTTGTTATGCCCGCCAAGTGAGTCAAATGGCCGGCGCCGACATTCCGATTACCAACATGAAACACACCTACTTGGTCACCGACACGGTGCCTGATTTCGCCGCCACCGACGCAGAGATGCCGGTGATGCGCGACCCATGGCCGTCGGCGTATTACCGTCAAGAACAAAAATCCGCGTTGATTGGTTTGTATGAAACCGCCGGTTCGCTGGAATGCTGGCCGCACCGTGGCGGCTGGCCCGAATGGGAATCGCAGAACGAATTGTTCGACGCCGACTTGGATGCGCTGTCGGTTTATATCGAGCGCGTGATGGCGCGCATGCCGGCGTGGGCCGAACTCGGCATCAAGCGCGTGGTGTGCGGCGCGATTCCGCATACGCCGGACGCCAATCCATTGCTCGGCCCCGCGGCCGGCCTGCGCAACTACTGGCACTGCAACGGCGCTTCCATCGGCATCGCGGCCGGCGCCGGCGCCGGCAAATATCTGGCGCAGTGGATGGTGCACGGCGACGCCGAAATCAACATGGCCGGCGTCGACCCGCGGCGCTTCGGCGGTTATGCGCCCGGCGAATACACCCGCGCCAAGTCGCATCAAGATTACGAACACATGTACAAGTTGCACTTGCCCGGCGAGGAGCGCCCGGCGTCGCGCAAGACGCGCGTCTCGGCGCTTTATGATGCGCTCGAATCACGCGGCGCGGTCTACACCGAAGTCAACGGCTGGGAGCGCCCGAAGTGGTTCTCGTTGGACGGACGCGAAGAAGAAGTCGGCTTTCGCCACAACAACATCATGCAAGTGGTCGCGGAAGAATGCCGCGCAGTGCGCGAGCGCGTCGGCGTTCTCGACTTGTCATCGTTCGCCAAGTTCACGGTGCGCGGCGTTGATGCCGAAACATTCTTGAACCGCATCAGCGCAAACAGCATGCCGCGCATCGGCGGCATCGTTTTGACCCACTATTTATCCGCGGCCGGGCGCATTCAAGGCGAGTCCACGGTCAGCAACTTGGGCGCGGACGGTTTTTATGTGTTGTCCGGCGCCGGCGCCGAAGACCGCGACTTCGATATTCTCACGCAAGGCATTTTGCCGGGCGAAGATGTGACGGTGCGCAATGAAACCGACGACATCGGCGTGTTGGTGGTGGCGGGCCCGAAGTCGCGCGAAACGTTGGCGACGCTCACCGGCGCGGATTTATCCAACGAACAATTTCGCTGGTTGAGCGCGCAAAAAATCACCGTCGCCGGCGTTGAGGTTTGCGCGCTGCGCGTCAACTATGTCGGCGAACTCGGCTGGGAATTGCATTGCCCGATGACGCGTTTGGCGGAATTGTATGACGCGGTTTGGAACGCGGGCAAAGCGCATGGCATCGCCAACTTCGGCACCTACGCGGTCGACTCGCTGCGCCTGGAAAAGGCCTACAAAGGCTGGGGCGCGGAACTGACCAACGAAGTTACGCCGGTGGAAGCCGATGTTGAGCGGTTCTTCGCCGAATCCAAACCCGACTTCACCGGCAAAACCGCGACTTTGGATACGCGCAAAAGCGGCGGCATCGGGCAACGGTTAGTGTACTTAGCGGTCGCGCCCGGCCACTCCGATGACTGCGACATCGCCGGCGGCGAACCGGTGTTTGCCGGCGCCGGCGACGGCGATGGTGCTGGCAACGGTGCCGGCGATGGCGACGGTGCTGGCGACGGTGCCAGCGATGGCGATGGTGCCGGCGACGGTGCCGGCAAAAGCGACGGTGACGGCGACAAACCCATCGGCGTCACCACCTCCGGCGGCTATGGTCACTTCACCGGCAAAAGCCTCGGCTTCGCTTACATCGACACCGCGCACGCCAAACCCGGCACGCAACTAACCGTCGAACTACTCGGCGAAACCCGCGCCGCAACGGTACTCGCCGATGCGGTATGGGACCCAAAAAACAAGAGATTGCGGGGGTAGTCACCTCGGCCGCCGCGCCCGCCGAGTAACCAAACTCGCCGCGCGCGCAACGACAAGGCGCGCACGCGCCGCACAATCGCGCTGATTCGCGGGCAATTCGCCGGTGATTTGCCGGCAATCCGCCCCTGCGAAATTTGATTAATGTCATGAAAATGCCCCAGTTCCGGCGGTTATGCTTGTTTCATTCACGCGCTTATCCATGCCGAACGGTAAGCGCGCGAACCGAGAAACGCGCCGTCCCATGATTGCCACAAACGCGAACCCGAACCGAAGTCAGCA
>JAPPPS010000141.1 GCA_028817405.1 Gammaproteobacteria bacterium | reverse complement strand
CACCCCCCGGACACTTCCAGGAACGGCAAATTGTAAAACCCTATGTGGACTCCGGTTGCCACCGGAGTGGCAATCGGGGCGGTTGTCGCTTCGCCCGTCACCCCCCATCCGTCGTCTGTCGGTCCGCCACTAAACTCATGCCTTTCAGCAGGTTCAGCGCTTCGCCGATTTGGTAGTCGCGGGCGGCCAGGGCCGAGCGGCCGGGCTTGGCGTCGGCATCGGCGTCGGCCGCGTCGTTCTCCAAATGGCCGGCCAAATCGGCCTCGCGCAGCGGCGCCGGGCGCGCGTCCGGCGCGGGGCGTTGCGCGGCGTCGACCACGATGTCCGGCGTGATTCCCAACGCCTGAATCGACCGCTCGGCCGGCGTGTAGTATCGCGCGGTGGTGAGTTTGAGCGCGCCGCCGCTGTTGACCGGCAGCACGGTTTGCACCGAGCCTTTGCCGAAAGTGCGACTCCCCATGATGATGGCGCGGCGGTGGTCTTGCAGCGCGCCGGCGACGATTTCCGCGGCCGAGGCGGTGCCGCCGTTGACCAACACCACCACCGGCGCGTCGCCGCTCAAGTCGGCCGATGCGGCGGTGAATTGGTGGCCCGCGTCCGCGCCCCGCCCGCGCACCGACACGATGACGCCGCCGCCCAGGAACGCGTCGCTGACTTCCACCGCGCTTTGCAGCACGCCGCCGGGGTTGTTGCGCAAGTCCAGCACCAGGCCTTTGAGTTGCCCGCGGCGTTGCAGTTGCGCCAGCGCGGTGCGCAAACTGGCGCCGGTGCCGGCTTGGAACGCGGTGATGCGCAGGTAGCCGAAGCCGGCCTCGAGCATTTCGCTCTTGACGCTGGGGATTTTGATGACCGCGCGCTTCATCTTGAGGTCGAACGCCTCGCCGCCGCCGCGCGAGATGGTCACGACGATGGCCGAGCCCGGCGGCCCGCGCATGGCGTCCACGGCCTCGCGCAGACTCATGCCGCGCACCGGCCGGCCGTCCAACTTGACGATGATGTCGCCGGCTTGAATGCCGGCGCGCTGGGCCGGGGTGTCGTCCAGCGGCGTCACCACTTTAATCAAGCCGCGCTCGCCGGTGACCTCGATGCCCAGCCCGCCGAACCGCCCCTCGGTCGCCATGCGCATGGCTTTGAACGCCTTCGGGTCGAGGAACGCCGAATGCGGGTCGAGGCCGGACAGCATGCCGCGAATCGCGTCGCGCAGCAGTTCGGCGTCGTCGGTCGGGTCGACATATTCGCCCTTGATTTTGCCGAACACCTCGGCGAACACCCGCAACTCGTCCAGCGGCAGTCCACCGTCGTTTGCGTCGTTTGCGTCGTTTGCGCCCCCGGCCGGCGCCGCGACGCCGGGCCACAACAGCGCGAACAGCAACACCAGTCTGAATTTCATAAATCCACCTGCGGCAAAGATGCGGCCGAGGATTGTAGCCAATTCCACGCCGCAGGACAGCCGCGGGTGACGGCGGAGGCGCGGGTCACGGGCACCGCCGGCGCGACGCCGTTGGGGGGCGGGTTTTGTATAATCGCGCTTCATCGTTTTTTTTGCGCGGTTTTTCCGCCGGTTGTCGTGTCGCATATTTCGTCCGCATCAGAGTTTGGAGCGCCGCCGGGTGGCGACGCTGGCGACCGCGGCCATCACGACGGTCACGGCAATTCCGGCGACCGCGACCACCACGGCGACCGCGGCAATTGCGGGGGCGGGCGGCGGGCGTGGCGGTTTTTGCACCGTCTTGGCTCGCCGCCGTGGGTGTATGGGTTGGCGGCGCGGTGGGCCGGGCGGCTGGGCTGGGCGGCGTTGGGGTTGTTTGCGGCCGGGACGGTGGGCGGCTTGGCGCTGGCGCCGGCGGATTATCAGATGGGCGACAGTTACCGGATTTTGTATGTGCATGCGCCGGCCGCGTGGATGTCGATGTTCGCGTACGCGGTGCTGGCGACCGCGGCCGGCGCGGGGCTGGTTTGGCGCATGAAACTCGGCGACGCCGTGGCGCGGGCATGCGCGCCGTTGGGCGCGGCGTTTACGCTGTGCGCCTTGGTGACCGGCGCGTTGTGGGGGAGACCAACCTGGGGCACGTATTGGGTGTGGGACGCGCGCCTGACTTCGGAACTGGTGCTGCTGTTTTTGTTCCTCGGTTACATGGCGCTGGCCGAGGCGCTGGACGACCGCCGCTCCGGCGCGCGCGCCGCGGCCGTGCTGGCGCTGGTCGGCGTGGTCAATTTGCCCATCATTCACTTCTCGGTGGAGTGGTGGAACACGCTGCACCAGGGCGCGAGCGTGACGCGTTTGGGCCGGCCAAGCATCGACACGCGCATGCTGATTCCGCTGTTGATTATGTTCGCGGCGTTCAATGTGTATTTCGTCGCCGTGCTGCTGAACCGCGTGAGTTGCGAGTTGCTGGAGCGCGAACGGCGCACGCGGTGGGCGGCCGAGGCGGCGCGCGGCCGGGGCGGACATGCTTGATTCGGTCGCGGAATTTTTCCGCATGGGCGGCTACGCGTGGTTCGTGTGGAGCAGTTATGGCGTGGTGGCCGCGGTGCTGATTCAGCAGTACGCCGCACCGTTGCTGCGGCGGCGACGGTTGCTGCGGGAGGTGGCGGCGGCGACGGACCGCGGCGACAGTGCCGCGGCCGGCGGCGACGGTTCCGCGGCCGCCGGCGCGCATGGTGCCGCGGCCGGCGCAACCCGGGCCTCCGCAACCACCGCAACCGCCGCGGCCGAGACCGCCCCATGACTCCGCAGCGCCGGCAACGCCTCATCTTGAGTTGCCTGTTGGTGGCCGCGGTCGGCGGCGCGGTGGCGCTGGCGTTGACCGCGCTGGAGCGCAACATCAACCTGTTCTTCAGCCCGTCGCAGGTGCGCGCCGGGGAAGCGCCGGACGGCCGGGCGTTTCGCATCGGCGGCATGGTGGTGGACGGCAGCGTGGCGCGCGGCGACGACTTGGCGGTGACTTTCGCCTTGACCGACACCGCGGCCACGGTGCCGGTCGCCTACACCGGCATCCTGCCGGACTTGTTCCGCGAGGGGCAAGGCATCGTGGCCTTGGGCGCGATGCGCGGCCAGGTGTTCGTCGCCACGCAGGTGCTCGCCAAGCACGACGAAACCTACATGCCGCCGGAAGTCACCTCGGCGTTGCAGGCGGCGCATCGGGGGCGGTATGGCGATGCGGCGGGCGACGGTTATGGTGACGGCGACGGTGACGGTGCCGGCGACGGTGACGGTGCCGGCGACAGTTACAGTGCCCCGGTCGCAGGCGACAGTTACGATTCCGGCGGCGACTCCCCACCCCAATGATTCCCGAACTCGGCCATTTCGCGCTGAGCCTCGCGCTGTTGGTGGCGCTGGCGCAGGCGGCGCTACCGCTGTACGGCGCGTTCGCCAACCTCCCGGCTTGGATTGCCGTGGCCCGCCCGGCCGCGCTGGCGCAATTGTTGTTGGTCGCGGTGGCGTTCGCCTGCCTGACCGCGGCCTTCATCAGCGGCGATTTCTCGGTGCAATATGTCGCCGACCACTCCAACAGCCGCCTGCCGCTCATCTACCGCATCGCCGGCGTGTGGGGCGGCCACGAGGGTTCGCTGCTGCTGTGGAGTTTGATTTTGGCGGCGTGGAGCGGCGCGGTGGCGGCGTTCACCCGCCACATTCCGGACCGCATCGCCGCGCGCATTTTGGCGGTGCTGGCGCTCATCAGCATCGGATTTTTCCTTTTCATGCTGCTGACCTCCAACCCGTTTGAGCGCCTGTTCCCGGCCGCCGCCGACGGCCGCGACTTGAACCCGCTGCTGCAGGACATCGGCCTGGCGGTGCACCCGCCGATGCTGTACGCCGGCTATGTCGGCTTCTCGGTGGCGTTCGCGTTTGCGGTCGCGGCGCTGCTCGGCGGGCGGCTGGATGCGGCCTGGGCCAGGTGGGCGCGGCCGTGGACCAACCTCGCGTGGTGCTTCCTCACCGTCGGCATCGCGCTCGGCTCGTGGTGGGCGTATTACGAACTCGGCTGGGGCGGCTGGTGGTTCTGGGACCCGGTCGAAAACGCCTCGTTCATGCCGTGGCTGGCCGGCACCGCGCTGCTGCATTCGCTGGCGGCCACGGCCAACCGCGGCGCCTTCAAAGCGTGGACCGTGCTGTTAGCGGTGTGCGCGTTTTCGCTGTCGCTGCTCGGCGCGTTTTTGGTGCGCTCCGGGGTGCTGACCTCGGTGCATGCGTTCGCCACCGACCCGGCGCGCGGTTTGTTCATTCTGATTTTCCTCGGCATCGTGGTCGGCGGCTCGCTGGCGTTGTATGCGTGGCGCGCGCCGGCGTTGGCGAGTTACATCCGCTTCGCGCCGGTGTCGCGCGAGATGGCGCTGCTGATTAACAATGTCCTGTTCGGCGCATTGTGTTTTGCGGTGCTGACCGGCACTTTGTATCCGCTGGTTTTGGACGCGCTGACCGGCGCCAAAATCTCGGTCGGCGAGCCGTATTTCAACTTCCTGTTCGCGGTCATCGGCGCGCCGCTGGCGTTGTTCATGGGCGCGGGCGCGCTGTTGCGGTGGAAACGCGACCGCGCGGCGCGGGCGCTGCCGAAACTGCTGGCCCCGGCGGCGGCGAGTTTGGTTGTCGGTTTTGCCTGGCCGTTGTCGATGGCGCAAGCGTACTCTGTCAACGCGGCGTTGGGTTTGAGCCTCGGCTGCTGGGTGGTGTTCAGTTCGTTGGTGACTTTAATTGACCGCGCCGGCGGGGGCGACCGCGGGGGCGACCGCGGGGGCGGTGGCGGCGCGCGATGGCGGGGTTTATTGCGCGCGCCGGCCGCGGTATACGGCATGACCGTCGCGCATCTCGGCGTCGGCGTTTTCATCATCGGCGTCACTTTCACCAACGCCTACAGCATCGAAAAAGACCTGCGATTATCCAGCGGCGAGATGGCGCAGGTCGGCGGCTACGCGTTTCGCTTCGACGGTGTATCGGCGCACCGCGGCCCCAACTACGCGGCCGCGCGCGGCGAATTCGTGGCACAGCGTGCGGCCGCGGGCGGGGAATTTCAGCCCGGCGCGGGCGTGGCGTTGCGCCCGGAAAAGCGCACTTATTTGGTGCAGAAAAACCCGATGACCGAGGCCGCGATTGACGCGGGCCTGACGCGCGATTTGTATGTCGCGCTGGGCGAGGAACTGGAGCGCGGCGCGTGGTCGGTGCGGATTTACTACAAACCGTTCATCCGGTGGATTTGGTTGGGCGCGCTGTTGATGGCGGCCGGCGGGTTGGTGGCGGCCACGGACAAACGCTACCGTCGCCGCGCTGAGTCGGCGACCACGGACGCCATCGCCGCAGACAGCGTCGCCGCGGACCATGTTTCCCCGCCGCCGCCCGGCCGGCCCCAACCCGCGCTCGGATGAACCGTTTCGTCATCCCGCTGTTGGCGTTTGCGGTCGTGGTCGCCTTCCTCGGCGTCGGCCTCACGCTGAAACCGCGCGAGTTGCCGTCGCCGCTCATCGGCCAGCCGGCCCCCGCGTTTGCGTTGCCTGGTTTGCAGCCCGGCGCGCGTTTTGATTCGGCGCAGATGCAGGGCCGCGCGTATCTGCTGAATGTGTGGGCGTCGTGGTGCGCGGCGTGTCTTGACGAGCATCCGCTCATCAATCAACTGGCGCAGGCCGGCATGCGCATCGTCGGCTTG
The DNA here is from genome assembly GCA_028817405.1 of Gammaproteobacteria bacterium. GTDB lineage: Bacteria > Pseudomonadota > Gammaproteobacteria > Arenicellales > Poriferihabitantaceae > JAHRAW01. Next base: position 11,300 of record JAPPPS010000141.1, on the reverse strand, counting down.
AACTACAAAGACGACGCCGGCGACGCCACCGCGTGGCTGCAGCGTTTCGGCAATCCGTACGCGCATATTCCGGTCGACCGCGACGGCCGCGTCGGCATCGAGTTCGGCGTCTACGGCGTGCCGGAAACCTATCTCATCGACGCCCGCGGCGTCATCCGCTTCAAGCACACCGGCCCGCTGAACGCGGAAGTGGTGCGCCGCGAATTGCTGCCGCTGTTGGGCGCAATGCGCCGCGATGGGGAATCGTCGTGACCCGCCCTGCTCTGCCGGCGTTGGCGATTGTTTTGGTGACGGTGACGGTGATGGCGACCGCGCCCGGCCCGGCCGCGGCGCAAGTCGAGGCGGTGCAATTCGCCACCGCGCAGCAGGAAAAATTGTACCGCGACTTGCTGCGCGAACTGCGCTGTTTGGTATGCGCCAACCAAAGTTTGTCCGACTCCAACGCCGACTTGGCTGGGGACTTGCGCGCGCGCGTTTACGAGATGGTCGCGGCCGGGCAAAGCCGCGCCGCCATCGTCGACTACATGGTCGCGCGCTACGGCGATTATGTTTTGTACCGGCCGCGCCTGTCGGCCGCGACTTGGTTTTTGTGGTTCGCGCCGTTCGTTTTGGCGGCGGCCGGCATCGTTTTCGTGCTGCTCTTGAGTCGCGGCCGCCACCGCGCTCCGCCGCTCACCGACGCGCAAACGGCGCAGGCGCGACGGTTGTTGGATGGCGGCGGCGGTGACCACGGTGGCGACGGTGACCACGGCGGCGACCATGGCGACGGCGACCACGGTGACCTCGGCGGCCACGGCGGTGACGGTGGCGGCGGTGACGGTGACCGCGGCGACGGTGACCGCGACCGCGGTGACGGCGACCACGGCGACCGCGCGCCGTGATTCTGTTTATCGTTTGCGCGGCCGCGCTGGCCGGCGCGGCCCTTGCCATGTTGGCGCCGGCGTTGCGCGGGCGGCGGCCGTTGAACCGTGACGATTCCGCGGCGCAGAATATTCGCGCCGCGCGCCGGCGTTTGCGCGACCTGGATAAATCGGGCGACGACGGCGACGGGGACGGCGGCGACCCGGCCGCGCGCGCCGAAATCGAACTCGCGTTGTTGGAGGACTTGGCCGAGGCCGGCGACGGTGACGGTGATGCGCCCGGCCGCCAGCCGAAAACCCCGGGCAAAATTGGCACCGCGCTGATTCTCGGTACAATTCCGGCCGCGGCCGCCATGCTGTACCTCCAGTTGGGCGCGCCGGAGGCGTTGATTCCACCCGGCCCGGCCGCCGCAACAGTCGCCAATTCCACCGCCGCCACCGCCGCGCCGCCGTCCATGGACGAGGTTTTGCGCCGATTGGAGCAAGCGTTAATTGATGAGCCGGACCACCCGGGCCACTGGGCATTGGCCGGCCGCGCTTACATGGCCGCGCGCCGTTTCGCCGACGCCGAACGGGCGTACCGTCACCTGCACGGTTTGGTCGGCGACGACCCGGGGGTGCTGACCGCGTGGGCCGACGCCGCGGTTATGGCGGCCGGCGGCGCCTTCCCGGCCGCGGCGCGCGCGCGCATCAACCGCGCGCTGGAACTGGCTCCCGCAAACAAAAACGCGCTGTGGTTGGCGGCGCTGGCGGCCGAATCCGCCGCCGATTACCGCGCCGCAACCGGTTATTTGCAGCGCCTACTACCGTTGTTGGAAGACGATGACGGCGCGGCCGCGCGCGCCATGCTCGCGCGCCTGCAACAACGCGCGGAAAATGGAATCGACGATGCCGCGCCGGCCGCGGCAACACCGGCAACCCCGACAGCCCCGACAACGCCCGCGCCAAAAACCGCTGCAGAGTAATTCGCCGCGCCGTTGCCGGCGGCCGCGCGCGCAATCAATCCGCGAACTCGACCGTAATGCGCCGGTTTTGTTTGCCCTTGTTCTTGATGCTTTGAATTCGCACCGCGCCGATTTCGCCGCTGGATGCGACATGCGTGCCGCCGCACGGTTGCAAGTCCGCGCCCTCGAATTCCACCAGCCGCACGCGCCCGCTGCCGCGCGGCGGCTTGACCGACATGGTGCGCACCAGTTCCGGCTGCGCGTCCATTTCCGCATCGCTAATCCAGCGCAAACTCATCGGATGGTCTTCGGCGATGAGGCGCTGCAACTCGGCTTCAACTTGCGCTTTGTTCGGCGCTTGCGGCAGGTCGAAATCCAAGCGCGCGCTGCCGTCGCGAATCGCGCCGCCGGTGACCGGCGCGGGGATGACCGCGCACAACATGTGCATGCAACTATGCATGCGCATCAGGCGGTGACGGCGCGCCCAGTCGATGGACAGCACGACCGTCTCGCCGACCGCCGGCGGCGCTGCGCCGGCCTCGAGAATGTGCAAGTGCGCGCCGGTGGCACGGTGTTTGCGGGTGTCGGCGACGGTTAATTGCTCGCCGTCGGCGCGGGTCATAACGCCGGTGTCGCCGGGCTGGCCGCCGCCCTCCGGGTAGAACACCGTGCGGTCGACGCATACGCCGGCGGCGCCGTCACCGTCACCGTCGCGCACGGCGAGCACGGTCGCTTCGCAAGTTTTCAGGTACGCGTCTTCGCGGAAAAGTTCGATGGTTTCAGCGATGGTCTCAGCGATAGTTTCAGCGATGCTCATGTCAGCCTCCGATGGAATCGGCAATCGATTCGGAAATTTTCTGCCGCACTTGCTGCGCCACTTGCACGGCGATTAAACCGTCCTCGCCGGCCACCAACGGGCGGCGGCCGTGGCGGACGCAGTCGACGAAATGCGCGAGTTCGGCATTTAACGGCAACTGCGGCTCGACTGCAACCCGGCGCTCGACCAACTTCGGGAATTTTGCATCGCGGCCCACGGGCGCCGGGAACACATGGTCCAACTGCTGGTCGGTGAAGTTTAAGCCGAGATAACCGCAGCCGGAGAACACCCGAATGCGGCGAAATCGGCTGCGCGACACGCGGCTGGCGGTGACATTGGCGACCGCGCCGCCCACGAATTCGAGGCGGGCGTTGGCGATGTCGATGTGCTCGGTGATGACGCGCGCGCCGGCCGCGCACACCTGTTTCAACTCGGCGCGCACCAGCGAGAGCACGATGTCGATGTCGTGAATCATCAAGTCGGCGACCACATCGACATCGGTGGCGCGCCCGGCGAACGCGTCCAGGCGGTGCACTTCGATGAAGCGCGGGTTGTCCGCCAACTCCGCCAACTTCATCACGCCGGCGTTGAATCGCTCCAAGTGGCCGATTTGCAAAATCACTCCGCGCGCCGCCGCCAACTCGACAATCGCGCGGCTGTCGGCGACATTTTCCGCCACCGGCTTCTCCAGCAGCGCGTGCAACCCCGCGCCCAACACGGTTTCCGCGACCGCACGGTGCGCGGTGGTCGGCACCACGATGCTGACGGCGTCGACTTGAACCGCGGCGCGCGCGCCGGCTAATTGCTCCGCGGAATCGAGCGCGACGCAGCCATAACGCGCGGCCGCGGCCCGGGCGCGCGCGCGGTCGGTGTCCACCACCGCCGCCAGTTGCACCTCCGGCATGCGACGGTAGATGTCGGCGTGAATCGCGCCGAGGTTGCCGACGCCGATGACCGCGACTTTCAGCGGGCCCGTTGCGACGGTGGCGACGGTGGCGGCGGCGGCGGCGGCGGTTTTGACGGTGGCGGCCATCAGTTTACCCCGGCCGCGGTCGCCGGCGATTCCTCGGCCGCGGCCGGCACCCGGTTGCGCTCCAACATCCGCGCGCAACTCATCGGGCAGGCGCAGATGGCTTGGCGCAGCGCCTCGACCGCGGCCAGGCGCGGATAACCCTTGCGCCAGGCGATGATGACTTCGCGGGTCGGGGTTTTGTCGGCGAAGCGCCGCACCGCCAACAAGCGGCGCGAATATTCCTCGGCCCCGGCCGCGGTACAAGGCAGCACCGTCACGCCCACGCCGCCGGCCACCATGTGGCGGATGGTCTCGATGGAGCCGCCTTCCAAGGATTTTTGCAGGTCAACTTGCGCGCCGGAGCCGCGGCACGACGGGCATTCTTCCAGCACTTGGTCGCGGAAACAGTGGCCGTGGCCCAGCAGCAGCACGGTCTCGTCCGCCAACGCCTCGCTATGCACCGCGTCCAGTTGCGCCAGCGGATGCGCGCGCGGCAACACCACCACGAACGGCTCGTGATACACCGCCACGCTTGCCACGCCCGGCTCGCTGAACGGGCTGGACAGGATGATGGCGTCGAGGCCGCCCTGCTTGAGTTGCACGCGCAAGTCGGCGGTGAAACCTTCCTCGACGATGATGGGCATGGCCGGCACGCGCTCGCGCAGCACCGGGATTAAATGCGGCAACAGATACGGGCCGATGGTGTAAATCACGCCGACGCGCAGCGGTTCGAGCAATGGGTCGGCGTTGCCTTGCGCGATGCGCCGCACCTCGCGCGCGGCTTCCAAAACCAGTTGCGCTTGGGCGACGATTTGGCGGCCGACCGGGGTCGGCATGACTTGGTTGGGCGCGCGCTCGAACAGAATGATGCCGAGTTGCTCCTCGAGTTTTTTGACCGCCACGCTCAAGGTCGGCTGGCTGACAAAACACGCGCGCGCGGCGCGCCCGAAATGCCGCTCGCGCGCCACCGCGACGATGTATTTGAGTTCGTTCAGGGTCATCGGTGACGGTGACGGTGGCGACGGCGATGGACGCCGGTTTATGCCGGCGCGGCCGGGTCGGCGGCCAAATCGGCAACTAATGATTCGGCGACCGCCGCCGGCAGTTGGTACGCGGCGTGAGTGTAGTTCGGGTGGTCGACGCCGATGTGGATGGCGGCGCCGGCTTTGGCTTCTGCGGCAGATTCCGGCGACAGTTCAAAGCGCAGAAAATGCACCGCCGAGGTTTTGTCTTCGGTCTCGCGCGACAAATCTTCGTTGGCGACCGGGCGGCATTTGTCGCGCCCGCCGACTTGAATCCACACCGCGCGTTCGACGCCGATGAGTCCGGCCAACGCGCGCCGGCGCTCGGCTTCGTCCTCGAATTCCAGCATGAAAGTCGCCTTCCAGTTGCCGCCGTCCGGAATCAGCGGGTTGTAGGCCGCGAGTTCCTCGTCGATGGCGTCGGCATCGAAGATTTTCTCGATGCGCAGAACTTCCTGAATTTGATACTGCATGGTCACGCGGTCCTCGAAATACAAGGTCGCGTTGGGCCCCAGCGGCACGCGGCGATGCCGCTTGTGCGCCATCACTTCGGCGCGGTACGCGGCGCGCTTCTCAGCGTAGGTTTCCAGACTCATCAAGTCGGCGCGGGTCAGTTTGTGCATGGCAAATCGGCGGGTTGGGGTTGAGGGATAAATGTTTGAAAGCGCTTGACATTGGCGAATTGCGGGCGTAAATTCCCGTCAATCGTCCATCGCGGAGGTTACAGAAATGACTGCAATGACCGAAATGACCGAAATGGGGCCGGGGCGCAGCGGGATTATTTAACCGCGCCCCCGTCACCATAGCGCATACATTAACTGCTGCAGAGTGGTTTGCGCGGCGATTTTTTCGACCGCATCGTTCGCGTCTTTCAGGCGATGCGTCATGTCTTTCGTGGCTTTTTCCAACTCCCCCCAGACCAAAAGTTTCCTCTCGCGGGAAAAGCCGCGCACATATTCGGTGCGCAAGCCGTCGAGAATCGAATTCACATAGTTTTCCGCGGTGATGTAGCGGACGATTTTGCGCATATCGTCGTTCCTGAGAAAACCGTATTCCCGGCGAATATCCTGCAAACTGAATCCCACCGTCGGGTCATACAGAATATACGGGGTGTATCCTTCCTCGCCGCCTTCGACTTGCTTCGCGGCCGCGTTGAAATCAAAACGCGCTTCCTCGTTGTTCCAGTATTTCTGCTCCTCCAGCACATGCGCCAGGTAGGCGCGAAGCGCGCTGACCAGATGCTTCCGCCGGCGCAGCGCGAGCCACACATCGATGGCGTTTTTGGCGATGAAAGTAATCGCCGCCGCCAAGGCCGCGACGGTAACCCCAATCGTCACTGACATCGCCGATTCCTCCGGCCGCGCGCCTAAATCGAATACGCCCGGCGCAGCAGCGACACCGGATGCGCGGTGGCGCTGCCGTCGGCCATGCCGTGTTCGATGAATCGCCCGGCCATCGGGCAGTCGCTGCCGTAGTGGTCGACCGCCGCTTGTTTGATTTTGTTGACCACCGGGCGGCCGATTTTCTTCGCCGCCGGATACGACTGTTCCTTGACGCCGTAGGTGCCGTTGTGGCCGGAGCAACGCTCGATGACCGTGACCTCGGTGTCCGGCGCCAGTTGCAGGCAGGCGCGGGTTTGCATGCCGATTTTCTGCACCCGCTGGTGGCAGGCGGCGTGGTAGGCGACCTTGCCGAGCGACTGCTTGAATTCGGTGTTCAACCGCCCGGCGCGGTGGCGCTCCATCAGGTATTCAAACGGGTCGAACACCGCGGCCGCGACGCGCTGCACCTCCGCGTCGTCGGGGAACAGCAGCGGCCATTCCTGCCGCAGCATCAGCGCGCATGACGGCACCGGCGCGATGATGTCGCAGCCTTTCGCGACCATCGATACCAACTCCGGAATGTTGGCGCGCATGGATTTTTCCACCGCCCGCAAGTCGCCCAATTCCATCTTCGGCATGCCGCAGCAACGCTCGGTGGGCGCGAGGCTGACGGTGATGTTGTTGTGCTCCAGCACCGCGATTAAATCTTCGCCGAGGCCCGGCTCGTTGTAGTTGCCGTAGCAGGTGGCGAACAGCGCGACTTTGCCGCGGGTGCGACCGGCCGGCTGCGCGACCGGGACCGCGGCAACGCCGCCGGCGCCGCGGCCGGCCACCCGCGCGCGTTGTTTGCCGCGCAAAGTGTCGCCGTGTTTGTGGTATTTCGGTACCCCGGCCTGCGGATGCACGCCGAGGACCCGCTTCAACGCCGCGCGCGCCGGCTTGAATTGATTGGCGGCGTTGACCGCGTTCACCACGATGGGGATGCCCGCCAACTTGCCGACCGCGTCGGTGGATGCGAGAATTTTTTCCGAGGCGCGCACGCCGCCGTTTTGGAACTTCACCGCTTTGGCGCGCAGCATGAGATGCGGGAAATCGATGTTCCACGGATGCGGCGGGATGTACGGGCATTTGCTCTGGTAGCAGAGGTCGCACAAATAACAGTGGTCGACCACCTTCCAGTAGTCGTCGCGCGCGACGCCGTCGACTTCCATGGTCTTCGATTCGTCGACCAAGTCGAACAGCGTGGGAAACGCGTTGCACAAACTGACGCAGCGGCGGCAACCGTGGCAGAGGTCAAACACGCGCTCCAGTTCGTCGAACAATTCCGCCTGGTCGTAGAACCGCGGATTATTCCAGTCAATGGGGTGGCGGGTCGGCGCTTCGAGGCCGCCTTCGGTGGCCGCGGTCGCCGCTTCGGAGGATGGGGAGGAGGTCATGGGCGGGAAATCAAACGCCGCCGGGCCGGATGAACTCGGCCCGGCGGCGGGTTGAGACGCGCCGGCCGCGCTTAGGTTATTCGCAAATCGCACGATTGCCGATTGTCAATTGCCAATCGCCAACAGCGAATCGCCGGTCGCGGCGGCACGGTGGACGGCGGACGGCGTTAGATTTCGTCCAACGCCTTCTGGAAGCGATTGGCGTGCGACCTTTCGGCTTTGCCGAGGGTCTCGAACCAGTCGGCGATTTCGTCGAAGCCTTCGCTGCGCGCGGTCTTCGCCATGCCCGGATACATGTCGGTGTATTCGTGCGTCTCGCCGGCGATGGCCGCTTTCAGGTTGTCGGTGGTGCCGCCGATGGGCAGGCCGGTGGCCGGGTCGCCGACTTCCTCGAGATATTCCAGGTGGCCGTGCGCGTGGCCGGTCTCGCCTTCGGCCGTGGAGCGGAACACCGCGGCCACATCGTTGTGCCCCTCGATGTCGGCTTTCTGCGCGAAATACAGGTAGCGGCGGTTGGCTTGGGATTCCCCGGCAAACGCGTCTTTCAGGTTTTGCTGGGTTTTGGAGTCGCTCAGTTTCATGGTCGTTGCCTCGTTGAGAAGTGAAATGAGAACAGCATTACGCCCCAATCTGCGGGGCATGCGCGCAATCTAAAGCAAAGCGCGCGATTAATCTAATGGAATGTTTTCACCGATTCAATAGTCAAAAACTATCGCGCGGTGGGGACGGGGGCGACCCGGTGACGCAACGGAACCGGCAACCCGGCGGCGGCCCGGCAACGGCGCGGCCCGCGACATCGACCGCGGCCCGGCGGCGACCGTGGGCGACCGTGGCGCCGGTGCCGGCGACCGTAGGCGACCGTGGCACCGGCGACCGTGAGCGCAAACGCCCGGCCGGCATCGCCGGCCCGGCGCCGACCCCCGGTCGCATCCAGCCGCTACACCGTCACCCCAACGCGCGCCACCGTCACAACAGCCCCAACACCGTCTCCGCGTCGCTCACCTTGAACCCGCCGCCATCCTCGACATTCAGATGCGTCACCACACCGTCGTCGACCACCATCGCATAGCGCTGCGAGCGCACCCCCATGTGCCGGTCGGTCAAGTCCAGGGTCAAGCCGACCGCCTCGGTGAATGCGCCGCTGCCGTCGGCGAGCATCAGAATGTCGCCGGCGTTGCTTGCCTCGCCCCACGCGCCCATCACGAACGCGTCGTTGACCGACAAGCAGGCAATGGTGTCCACGCCTTTTGCTACAATCGCGTCGCGGTGCACGACATAGCCGGGCAGATGCGCTTGCGAGCAAGTCGGCGTATACGCGCCAGGCAATGCAAACAGCACCACCTTTTTGCCGCCGAAGATTTCATCGGCGCTCAACTCGGCCGGGCCGTCCGGCCGCATCACGGCCAATGTGATGTTCGGGATTCGCTCCCCCACTTGAATGCTCATGTCAACACCTCGTTCGGTTTTGCTGGTTAAGTTTGAACACGGTAAAACGCATGAATTATGATACCCGATTTCCGTCGGTCGCCGACTTGAAGGCGCGCGCCAAAAAACGCATGCCGCATTTCGCCTTCGAGTATATCGACGGCGGCATCGACCAGGAACACGGCAAACGCCGCAACCGCGACGCCTGGCACGCCATCGACATCACGCCGCGTTACTTGCGCGATGTATCCGACACCGACTTGAGCGTATCGTTGTTCGGTCGCGACTACGCGTTGCCGCTCGGCATCGCGCCGGTGGGCTTGGGCAACATGCTCTGGCCCGGCGCGGAAACTGCGCTGGCGAGCGCGGCGCAACGCGCCAACATGCCGTACATCTTAAGCACATTCAGCACCACGCCTCTCGACGACATCGCCGGTTGCGCGCCGGATGTTTGCTGGTTCCAGTTGTATGTGCCGAAGCGCGTCGAAGTGATGCGCGATTTACTGGCGCGAGTCGCGCGCGCCGGTTACCGTGTGTTAGTCGTCACGGTCGACATCCCGGTCGGCGCCAAGCGCAACCGTGAACTGCGCTGCGGTTTAAAACTGCCGTTCAGTTGGACGCCGCGCATCGTGTGGGAATGCGCCACGCATCCCAACTGGTCATTGCGCACGCTGCGCGACGGCCGCCCGGACTTCGTCAACATCGCCGCCTACCGCGAAGGCCCCAACCACGGCCTGGCGCAATTCATCACCCGATTCAACATGCACGGCGTCACCCGCGAACGCTTGGAATTGATTCGCGAGTTATGGGACGGCGCGCTGGTTTTGAAAGGCGCGCAGCACGCGCAAGATATGCGCGACGCCGCGGACCTCGGCGTCGACGGCGTCATCATTTCCAACCACGGCGGGCGGCAGTTGGACGCGGCCCCCGCCCCCGCCAATTGCTTGCGCGATGCGCCGGCCGACATCCGCGAACGCCTGACGGTGATGGTCGACAGCGGCATTCGTACCGGCATGGATGTCGCGCGCGCCGGGGCCTTGGGCGCGCACATGACCTTCTCCGGACGGTCGTTTTTCTGGGGCGTGGGCGCGTTGGGCGCGGCCGGCGGCGCGCAAGTGGTGGAGATTTTCCGCGACGAAATCACCCGCACTTTGAAGCAAGTGGGCTGCGATTCTTTTGCGGCGCTGCACCGCAGTTGGCTTGCCGAAAACCGCGGCTGAACCGCGCAACTCAACCGCGCGACTCAACCGCGCTAACCGCGGCAACTGAACCGCGCTAACCGCAACCGCGCAGACGGTTAATTTCCCCGCACCACCGCTGCGCAGCCCGGCCCGCGGCCGCCGCAAAATCCTCACCGTCGCCGGCCGCGCCGGTGATGCCGCGCGAGATGTTGATGAGAAGTCCGGCGCGAACAGCGTCGCCGACATCAACCAGACCGTTTTCCAGCGTCGCCGCCAAGTCGCCGCCCTGCGCGCCGACGCCGGGAATCAACAGCGGCATGGCGCCGACTTGCGCGCGAATCTTGCCGACCTCCTCGGGCCAAGTCGCGCCGACCACCAAGCCGACATTGCCGTTCGCGTTCCATGCGCCGGCCGCGCGCGCCGCGACATGCTCGGCCAAGGTGCGGCCGCCGGTACCGTCAACCGCGAGTTGCTGAAAGTCGCCGCTGCCGGGATTGGAAGTGCGGCACAACACGAACACGCCCTTGTCCGCGTACTCCAAAAACGGCGCCAACGCATCGCCGCCGAGATACGGATTCACGGTGACCGCGTCCGCGCCGTACCGCTCGAAAACTTCGCGCGCATACATGCGCGCGGTGGCGCCGATGTCGCCGCGCTTGGCGTCCAAAATCACCGGCGTGTCCGGGTGGCGTTGCTTGATGTAGGCGATGCTGCGCTGCAACTCGCGCTCGGCGCCGACCGCCGCATAGTGCGCGAACTGCGCCTTGAACGCGCACGCCCACGGCGCAGTCGCATCAATCACCTCGCGGTTGAACGCAAACAACCCCGCGCCCGCGCCCCCATCGAGGGCATCGATGGCCGCCCGCGGCAATTTATCCGCATCCGGGTCCAGCCCCACGCACAACAACGAACCAGTCCGCCGCCAACTGGCGGTTAATGTGTCGATGAATCGTGTCATCATGTCATCCGCATATTCGGGCGCGCGCGTTTTATTGACATGGGGAATTTCGGCTGTACAATGGCCAATGGTGTCAATGGTGCCAATTGCCAATGGCGCTTACTCCGGTCAATCGACACGCGGGAAAACCGGCGCGCGCGAAAACCGAAAACCGCGGCATTATACGATGAACGACGCATCAAAAACGCAGGATTTGCCGTTTGCGGTAGCGCCCGACGGGGCGGTGCATTACGGCGAAAGATTCCCCGCGCCCGGGAGAAAAATCAAAGGAACGGACCCGGAAGAAAAAGACCGTCTGGAGACGGTGAAAAAACTTCTGGATT
>JAPPPS010000035.1 GCA_028817405.1 Gammaproteobacteria bacterium | reverse complement strand
GCGCCGCTGAACACCGCCCACGCCGAGGCCGGCAGCGGCGCCAAGTCGCTGCGCAGCACGCGCTGCGGCGGCACCGACTTCAGTCGCACCACCGACGGCAAGGTGAAACCGATGAGCACCACCACCGCCAACGCCAAGCCGGCGCCGAAAGTCGACCACGCGGCCGGCGCGATGTGCTCCGGCAACAAACCGGCAATCGCCGCCAACAACCCGGCCTGCGCGAGATAACCTAAGCCGCCGCCAATGACCCCGCCGGCCACCGCCAACAGCAGCAGTTGCGCTAAGTAGATGACGAGAATGTCGCGCTGTTTGCAGCCCATGCATCTGAGCAGCGCGCTGGTGTCGTAGTGGCGCTCGCTGTAATGGCGGCCGCTGGCGGCGATGGCGACCGCCGCCAACAGCAGCGCGACCAAACTCGCCAGGCCCATGTACTGCTGCGCTTTGTCGAGCGCTTCTGCGACCCCGGGGCGTTCCTCGCCGAGGCCATGTACATGCTGGCCCGGCTGCAAGCGCGGCTCCAGCCAAGCGCGGTACGCGGCAACCACCGGCGCGGGCCCCGCGAACATGTGACGGTGGCGCACGCGGCTGCCCGGCTGCAGGATGCCGGTGCCCTCCAAGTCGCCGGCGTTGATGAGAACGCGCGGCGTGAAACTGTAAAAGTTGCGCCCGCGGTCCGGCTCAAACGCGAGGATGCGGCTGGCGGTGAAGTTGCCGCTGCCGAGTTCGAATGTATCGCCGGGCGCGAGTTGCAACTCGTGGAAGACGCGCGCTTCCACCCACGCTTCGCCGGGCGCGGGCCCGGCTTTTACCGCCCGCGTTTGCCCGTATAACTCGGCCGCGGTTTTGACGCTGCCTTTCAGCGGATAACCGGCGTCGACCGCTTTGACGCCGACCAATAAAATTTCGTCGCCGGCGTTGATGACGCTGGGGAATTGCACCGCCTGCGCTTGGCGCAAACCCGCGGCCGCGGCGCGCGCCAACAACGCCGCCTGCACCGGCCGGCCGCTGCTTAACACCAAGTCGCCGCCGATGATGTCGTTGGCGCTGTCGGCCATGGTGGCGCTGATGCGCGCGGTGAAATGCGCAATCGCGGTGTGGCTGGCGATGGCGACCACCAGCGCCAGCAGCAGCACCGTCAGCGCGCCGCCGCGCCACTCGCGCGCCAACTGCCGCGCCGCGAATCGCAATTGCTGGCGGAGGTTCATGCGCGGTTACTCGCTCAGCCGACCGTCGTCCATGGTGAGAACACGGTTGCAGCGCCGGGCGAGGTCGAGGTTGTGCGTGACCAACACCAAGGTGGTTTGGTTCTCGTCGTTCAACTCGAACAGCAAATCGGCGATGCGGCGGCCGGTGGCGTTGTCGAGGTTGCCGGTCGGCTCGTCGGCGAACAAAATATCCGGCACGGTGACAAAAGCGCGCGCCAGGGCCGCGCGCTGCTGCTCGCCGCCGGAGAGTTGGCGCGGGTAGTGAATGGCGCGCGCATCCAAGCCGACGCGGTCCAGCGCGGCGTTGGCGGCCGGGCCGGCGTCGGCGCGGTTCAAAATTTCCAGCGGCAGTTGCACATTTTCCAGCGCGGTCAGGTTGGGCAGCAACTGAAACGATTGGAAGACGAAACCGACATGCCGCGCGCGCACTTCGGCGCGCTGGTCTTCGTTCATGCCGGTGATGCGGTGGTTGGCTAAATCGATGACGCCGGCGCTCGGCAGGTCGAGGCCGGCAAGCAAACCTAACAGCGTCGACTTGCCGGAGCCGGACACGCCGACGATGGCGATGGATTCGCCGCGTTGTATACTGACGCCGACATCGGTGAGGATATGCAACGCCCGGCCGCCGACTTCGACGCTTTTGCCGACGCCGGCCGCTTTGATGATGGCGGCGCGGTTTTCGGAATCATTCATGTGGAAAATGCGGGGGCGGGGTTTATATCGACGGCGACGGCGCCGGATGGTTGTCGGCGCAACGGTGACGGTCAACGATAACGGTGATGAAGCGATGAAAATCCTAACATGCGAAACGGCGCGCGCCGCGGTGCGCGGCCTGCGCGCCCCATGTAGTGACCGAATCGAGCGGCGAAAAGTTGCATCGCGCCGGGCGTTTTTGCGCGCGCCGTTGCTGGCGTTGTGCGCGGCGCTGGCGGTCACCTCCATGTCGGGCCGCAGCGCGGAAAAAACAACCATCTTAGTGCTCGGCGACAGTCTCAGTTCCGGCTACGGCTTGGACGGCGGCCAGTCGTGGGTCGATGTGCTGGCGCGCGATTTTGCGGCCCGCGGCCTGCCGGTCGAATTGGTCAACGACAGCATCAGCGGCGACACCACGGCCGGCGGCGCGGCGCGTTTGCCGGACGCGTTGCGCCGCATCCGCCCCGACTGGGTGCTCATCGAACTCGGCGGCAACGACGGTTTGCGCGGCCAGTCGTTGGGCGCGATGAAACTGAACTTGCAGCGCATGGTGGAAGCCGCGCGCGCCGCCGGCGTCCGCCCGGCGCTGCTCGGCATGCGCCTGCCGCCGAACTACGGCGAGCGATACACCCGCGGTTTCGAGCGCGTCTACAGCGAAGTCGCGGCCGACGCCGCAGTGCCGCTACTGCCGTTCTTCATCCGCGGCATCGAGGACGACCTGCGCCTGTTCCTGCCCGACCGCATCCACCCCAACGCCGCCGCGCAACCCATCATCGCGCGCACCGTCGGGGAATTTTTGCGCGGGTTGTTGTGAGGGTTGTTGTGAGGGTGTTGGGCCGCGGTCGCCGCGGGCGTTGAGTTTGCACGGCGCCGAGTTATCGAGTCGCGGTGCGCGCCGAGTCGCAAGTCACAAGTCACATTAAGCCGCCGTCGCCGCCGGCCGCGCCAGTCGGGTTGCGCGCCAGGCCAGCGCGGCCACCGCCAACATCAGGCACATGATGGGGATGCCGACCGGCCACACGGTGTCGCCGTGCAGCAAACTAACCGCGCCGGCCGCCAGGCCGCCGATGAGCATCTCGCACGCGCCCAACATAGCCGCGGCCGAGCCGGCGCTGCGCGTGGTCGACAGCATGGCCCGGGCCGGCGCCACCGCGAACACCGGGCCCAACCCCAAGGTCATCACCGCAAACGAACCGGCGAAACTCGCGGGCGTAATCGCATCCAGCAGCGCGAGAATTAAAAACGCGCCGCCGCCGGCCAACACCAACGCCAGGCCGATGCCCAACAACCGGCCGGTTGGCATGCGCCCGGCCAGCCGCATCGACACCAAACTGCCGATGAAATACGCGCCGACGATGAACGCTTGGTAGTAGCCGAACTTTTCGGTGGCGATGCCCAACTGGCTGATGAGAATGAACGGCGCGCCGGTGATGAAGGCGTAGATGATGCCCATGCCGATGCCGACCATGGCCGCGTAGGTGATGAATTTTTTGTCGCTCAACAACGCCGCGTAGTTGCCGATGACGCGCGACAGTTTAAGCGCGCCGGCGTCGGGGGCCGCGGACTCCGGCAACAGTTTCCAAATCAACACGGTGGCGAGGATGCCGGCCGCGCCGATGAGATAAAAGTTGGCGCGCCAACCGAGCCAGATGTGAACATAACCGCCGATAATCGGCGCGACCGCGGGCCCCAGCGCAATCGACATGCCGAAAATCGCCAGCGCGCGCACTTGTTGTTTCTCATCGAACAAGTCGCGAAAAATCGCCATGCCGACCACCGCCTCGGCCGCGCCCATAAAACCTTGCAGCATGCGCGCGAGAATGAGTTGCTCGATGCTCTGCGCCAACGCGCAAGCGAAAGAACTGACCGTGAACAATGCGATGGCGGCCAGCAGCACCGGCTTGCGGCCGAATCTATCCGACAACGGTCCGTGAAACATCTGGCCGATGCCGAACATCAACACATTCAAACTGATGGTCAGTTTCACCATGCCGGCGTTGGTGTCGAACAACGCCGGCAAGTGCGGCAAACTCGGCGCATAAATGTCGGTCGACATAATGCTGACCGAACTGGCCAACACCAACACGCCGATAATCAAGCGAAAGTTTGCGGGGTTCATCTCCGTGACCGGCGACCCGCACTCGCCACCATCATCCCCGTTCCTTCGCCGCTTTATCCACCAAGTGGTTGATGACTTCGAGCAGTCGTTCATGACTGCCGGCCAATTGTACCGAGGTGCGGTATTTGCCGTCGACCACAATCGCCGGGACGCCGGTGATGCGGTATTTGCGCGACATCAAACCGGCGAAACGCATCTTGCTCTCCACCGCAAACGAATCGAAAGCGGCAAGTACCGCATCACGGTCGGCGCCGTTTTCCGCGGCCCAGTCGGCGAATTGTTCGCGCGTGTTCAGCGGCCGCCGCGCGCGGTGAATGGCGTTGAACACCGCGCTGTGCAATTGCTCGGCCAAGCCGAGCGCTTCCAGCGTGTAGTAGATGCGCGCGCCGAACGCCCAGTTGTCGTTCAAGATGGCCGGCAGTTCCACCAGTTCGGCGTTGGCCGGCTTGTTGCGCTTCCACCGCGCGATATACGGCTCGAGACGAAAACAATGCGGGCAACGGTACCAGAACAACTCCACCACCTCGATTTGTTCGCCGGTCTGCACCGGCTGAGTCTCGCGCAAGGCGGTGTAGTGAACGCCTTCGATGAACGCTTCCTGCGCGCGGCCCGGCAGCACTGCGAAAAAAACCAACGCGGCCGCGGCGACGGCAAAACCCAACAACCAGCGAAGGGAAGGGCGGCGGGCGAGCCATCTCGGCGAGCCCGCGCGGGCGAACAACGGGGATGCGATGCGGTTTTTCATGGGCGTGTGAGAGTTAAAAGTGGGTGCGAAGTTAACGCGAGCGGCGGCAACCGCGCAGCCGCGGCGCGGGAGTATAACGCAATCGACGGTTATGCGTTTGCGCTTGCGCCGAGGGCGGCGGCCAGGCGGCCGGGGAGGCCGCCGAAGTCGCCGTTGCTCATGGTTATGACCGCGGCCGGCCGGCCGAGTTCCCGCAGTCGGCGTTGCACCGCCGCGAGGATGGCGTCGGTGGTTTCGATGCGCTGGATGTTTTCGTCGGCATTTCCACCGGTGTCACCGTCACCGTCACCATCGCCATCACCGTCACTGTAACCGTCACCATCACCGTCACCGTCACTGTTACTGTGACCGTCGCCATCGCCGTCGCCACCACAGATAATCGCGCAATCAGCGCGCGCTAATGCTTGGGTTAACTTCGCGCCGTGCACCCCGGCTTTCATGGTGTTGGAGCGCAACTCGAGCACGGCGATGATGCGGCGGCGCGGTTCGCGCGCGCGCAACGCGTCGAGGGTCGCGGCGATGGCGGTCGGATGATGCGCGAAGTCGTCGTATAACACCACCGCATCGGATTGCAACAAGCATTGCATGCGGCGCGCGACGGCGATGAAGTCGCGCAGACTTTGCGCGGCGTTGGCGGGCGATACGCCGGCGACTTCGGCGGCCGCGATGGCCGCCAACGCATTGCCCATGTTATGCCGGCCGATGCATGTCCATTCGACGCGCGCGACCGCCCGGCCATGATGCAACACATCAAAACGCGCGCAGTCGGCGTCCAACGGTGAAGCGCGCCATTCGCCCCCGCTTAACAGACTGCGGGGGTGACGGGAGAGCAGACTGCGGGGGTGACGGGAGATGCCACCGTCACCGTCGTTACCGTCGCCACCGTCACCATCGTCACCGTCGCCATCGTTACCGTCGCCGCTTTTGTTACCGTCGCCGGCGCGGCCACCGTCACCGTCACCCACAGAAAATTTAACCAACCGACTCCAGCACCCCATGTCGATAACCTTTGCCAAGTTACCGTCACCGGCATTCACCACCACGCAGCCCCGGCCCGGCACCAAGCGCAGCAAGTGATGGAACTGGCGGATGATTTGCGTGGTGTCGGCGTAGATGTCGGCGTGGTCGAATTCCAAGTTGTTGAGCACCGCGATGCGCGGATGGTAGTGCACGAACTTGGCGCGCTTGTCGAAGAACGCGGTGTCGTATTCGTCGGCCTCGATGACGAAATGTTCGCCGCCGCCGAGTCGCGCTGAGCAGTCGAAGTTGCCCGGTTGACCGCCGATGAGAAAACCCGGCGCATCGCCGTTGCATTCCAAAATCCACGCCAGCATCGACGCGGTGGAAGTTTTGCCGTGGGTGCCGGCGACGGCGATGACTTCGCGCTTGCGCAGCACATGCGCGCGCAACCATTCCGGCCCCGAACAAAATTCCAAACCGCGCTCCAACACCGCCTCGACCAACGCGTTGCCGCGCGACAACGCGTTGCCGATGACCACCTGGCCCGGCGCATCGCCTAAGTGTTGCGGCAAGTAACCGGTGTCGAAGTCGATGCCATGCGCAGCCAACACATCGCTCATCGGCGGATACACCCCGGCGTCGCAGCCGCGCACCGTATAACCGCGCGCTTTCGCCAACTGCGCCAGGCCGGCCATGAACACGCCGCCGATGCCGGCGATGAAAATTTTGTTGTCGGTGTTCATGCGCGAGAGTCGATGCGGGCGGCGCGGCAAACATGCGCGAGCAATTACAATTAAGTAGAGCGAAGTACAGCGCGACGGCCGCGGCGCGCATGATAACATCGCGCGCGATGACCGCCATCCCCATCATCAGCGACGCGCGCGCGTTGGCGCAGTTTGTCGCCGCGCTCGGCTGCCGCGACGGCTGGGTGTCGGTCGACACCGAGTTCCTGCGCGAGCGCACCTTCACGCCAAAGTTGTGCTTGGTGCAACTCACCGATGGCGCGCAGTCGGCATGCGTCGACCCGCTGGCGGTGCAGGACTTGTCGCCGCTCGGCGAACTGCTCGCCGACCGGTCGCGGCGCAAAATTTTCCACTCCTGCCGGCAGGACTTGGAAGCCATCGACACCCGCCTCGACGCGCGCGCCGCGGGCTTATACGACACGCAGTTGGCGGCCGCGTTTTGCGGCCACGGCGCGCAGACCAGTTATGCGGCGTTGGTCGAAGCGTTGTGCGATGTGCGCTTGCCGAAAGCGCACACCCGCGCCGACTGGAGCCGCCGCCCGCTGCCGCGCGCCGAACTGGAATACGCGCTCGACGACATCAAATACCTGCAACCGTTGCGCGCGATTCTCGACCGCGAAATGGCATCCAAAGGCTACGCCGAATGGCATCGCGAGGAATGCGAATACGCGGCCCGCCCATCGCAGTACCGCGCCGACCCGGCCACCGCGTGGCGGCGCATCAAGGGCGTCGCCAAGTTGGACGCGACCGGCCAGTCATGCGCGCAACTGTTGGCCGCGTGGCGCGAGCGGCGCGCGCTGCAATCCGACCGTCCGCGCAACTGGATTTTGCCCGGCGCGGTGCTGCTGACCCTCTGCCGCAAGCGCCCAACCCAGTTGTCGAGTCTCAGCAAAATCAAACACATCGCGCCGGGCTTGGTCAAAAAATCCGGCGCGCAAATCCTCGACCTCATCGCGCAAGGCAAACGCAACGCCCCGCCGCTCGCGCCGCTGCCGCCGTTGAACGCCGAGCAGCGCGGCCAAGTCAAACGCATCTTATCGCGCATCGCCGAAGTATCCGAGCAGACCGGCATCAGCCAAACCCTCATCGCCAGCCGCCCCGAAGTCGAAGACTTCACCCGCGCCGTCAACCACACGGATGGCGCGCCCGGCACGGATGGCACCCGCCTACTCCAAGGCTGGCGCCGCCAACTCATCGGCGAAGAAATACTGACGCGGGTTTTGTGAGGGTGACGGAATCCAGAGTCCCCGCTCGTGGGCGGGGGCATGGTGCTGCGCGCCGCGGAATTTAAGCGCGGCGGCGGGTGTATAGGAATGACAGTTGGCCGATGTGGCGGCGGGGGGTGTCTTGTTTTTGCATGTAGGCGCGCAGTTTGTTGCGGCGGTCGAGGGCGGTGATTTGCGCGCAGGCGGCGGCCAGGGCCGGGGCCGATACGGTGCTCCAGATGGAGTCGCCGTTGCGCCAAGATTCGTCCAGCGGGCCGCGCGGGTTGAAGTAGGCGTCGCCTTGCATCAGCGCGTCGAGCGGCGCGATGCGCGATTGCCAGTCGAGACCGGCTTCGTCCAACAGGCGGCGCAATATTTTGAGCGGCGCATGGCGGGCGCGCATGGCGCTCGCGGCTTCGGGGATGAGACGGTAATACCAAAACCCGCGCCGCAACTGCATGCGCGAGCAGGTGTTGATGACTAACGCGCCGCCGGGTTTGAGGACGCGCGCGAACTCGGCGAAGACGCGGCGGTACGCCGGGTAGCCGGCGCTGGCGTCGAGGTCCAGGTGGTGCAGCACTTGGTTGACCATGACACCGTCGAAGGTGGCGTCCGCGAACGGCAGGGCATCGATGGCGGATTGGTGAAAGTCGATGCGCCCGGTCGCGCCGCACTTGGCGCGCGCCCGCGCCAACATGCGCGCGTTCAAATCGACCGCGCTGACCCGCCCGACATGCGCCAGAAGCGCCTGCGCGTAGTTGCCGGTGCCGCAGCCGGCGTCCAGCAGATGCTGCTCGGCGAGCGGCGCGCCTTGCGCGAGGCAGCCGGCGATGATTTCCACCCCGACTGCGCGCCGGCTGGCATCGTAATGCTGCGCCACGCGGGAATAATTTTCGTAGCGGCTCATGAATGCAAAACGCGAATGCAAAAGCGGACGCGGGAACGCCGCGGCGCAACTTGCGGGAACGCCAAGCGCGGGAACACCGCGGCGCAACTTGCGGGAACACCGGCGCAACTTGACGCGCGCGCGGGTTATACTTTACCGCATCATCCGCCCACCCGCCGCGCGCGAGGAATCGTCATGCTGGACCGGGAAACCACGCGGGCCGACGCGCCTGAACCGGCCCGCCACGCCAACGCCGACTCGGCCGCTACCGCAAACGCCGCCGCGGCGGTTAACACCGTCGCAGCCGCCGTCAACACCGTCGCGGCCAAGGATTCCACCGCCCACACCGTCGCGGCCAAAGATTCCACCGCCCACACCGTCGCCAAGGATTCGGCCGCCGCGCCGGTGCGTTTTGTCACCGCCGCCAGTTTGTTCGACGGCCACGACGCCGCCATCAACATCGTGCGGCGCATTCTGCTGTCGCTCGGCGCGGAAGTGATTCACCTCGGCCACAACCGCTCGGTGGAAGACATCGTCACCGCCGCGCTGCAGGAGGACGCGCGCGGCATCGCGGTGAGTTCATACCAAGGCGGGCATGTCGAGTTCTTCAAATACATGGTCGAGATGCTGCGCGAACGCGGCGGCGGCGACATCCGCATTTTCGCCGGCGGCGGCGGGGTGATTGTCGACGAGGAGGCCGCGGCGCTGGAGGCCTTCGGCGTGACCCGGGTGTATTCGCCGGCCGACGGGCAGGCGATGGGGTTGGTCGGCATGTTGGAAGACGCGATGGCGCGCTGCCGGGCCGGCGCGGGTGGGGGTGTTGCCGGCAACGGCCGCGGCATCGACGACGGTACGGGCTTGGGCGGCGACGGCCGCGGCATCGACGGCGGTACGGTCGGTAACGGGGCCGGCGGCGACGGCGGCACGGTGACCGTGGATGCGGCGTTGCTGCGCGCGGTGCAAAGCGGCGAGCGTCGCGCGCTGGCGCAACTGCTGAGCGCCATCGAGCAGGGGCGGTTTGAGATGCCGGCCGGCGGGTTGGGCGCGGGCGACGGTCACGGTAACAGTGACGGTGGCGGCGATGACGGTCACAGTAACAGTGACGGTGGCGGCGCCGGTCACAGTAACAGTGACGGTGCCGGCGCGACCGCGGTCCCGGTCCTCGGCATCACCGGCACCGGCGGCGCGGGCAAGTCGTCGCTGACCGACGAACTGATTCTGCGCTTCTTGTTGGACTACCGCGGCGGGTTAAAAATCGCCATCCTCGCGGTCGACCCGTCGCGGCGCAAAAGTGGCGGCGCGTTGCTCGGCGACCGCATCCGCATGAACGCGATTGCGCATCCGAACATTTTCATGCGCTCGGTCGCGACGCGACGCGGCGACGGCGCGCTGCCGGCCGCGTTGCCGCAGATGGTCAGCGCATGCCAGTCGGCCGGTTTTGATTTAGTCATCGTCGAGACGCCCGGCATCGGCCAAGGCGACAGCGCGGTCGCCGAACTGGTCGACTGCGCGTTGTATGTGATGACGCCGGAATACGGCGCGGCAAGCCAACTGGAAAAAATCGACATGCTGGACTTCGCCGACTTGGTCGCCATCAACAAGTTCGACCGCGCCGGCGCCGACGATGCATACCGCGATGTATGCAAGCAAGTGCAGCGCAACCGCGAGGCGTTCGCGCTGGAGGCGGAATCGATGCCGGTGTTCGGCAGCATCGCATCCAAGTTTAACGACGACGGTGTGACCGCGCTGTATCACGCGCTGCGCGACGCGCTCGGCGGTTGTGGTCTGCGTGACGGTGGCGGCGCGTTGCCGACGGTGAATGTTCGGTGTTCAACCGACCGCGACAAACTTATTCCATCAAACCGCATTCGTTATCTCGCGGAAATCGCCGACAGCGTGCGCGCGTATAAAAGCAACGCGCATGCGCAAGCCGACATCGCGCGACAGATTCAACAACTGGAAGCGAGTCGAGAGATGTTGGCGGCATCGAATGATGATGCGGCGAATGATGATGCGGCGGCCGCGGCAAAACAAAACAACGCCGCGGAATCGCTGACGCCGCTTATCGCTGAACGCGAACAACAACTCGATGCGCGGTGCAAAGAATTGTTAACCGACTGGCCGGCGTTGCGCGAACAATACGGCGGCGAAGAGTTGACCGTCACGGTGCGCGACAAAGCCATCCGCACCGCTCTCGATGTGCGCACCTTGTCCGGCAACCGTGTGCGCCGGGTGGCGTTGCCGGCGTATCACGACCGCGGCGATTTGTTGGCGTGGTTGATGCTGGAAAACTTGCCGGGGCGTTTCCCGTTCACCGCCGGCGTGTTTGCGTTCAAGCGCGACGCCGAGTCGCCGACCCGCATGTTCGCCGGCGAAGGCGACGCCGCGCGCACCAACCGCCGGTTCAAAGCGTTGTCGGCGCATGCGCAAGCCAAACGGTTGTCGACCGCTTTCGACTCGGTGACCTTATACGGCTGCGACCCGGATGAACGCCCGGACATCTACGGCAAAGTCGGCAACTCCGGCGTGTCCATCGCCACGCTGGACGACTTGGAAATGTTGTATGACGGTTTCGATTTATGCGACCCGCTCACCTCGGTGTCGATGACCATCAACGGCCCCGCGCCGATTATTTTGGCGATGTTCTTGAACGCCGCGGTCAATCAAAAACTGGGCGCGTATCAAACCGAACATGGCCGCGCGCCGGATGATAATGAGCGCCGCGCCATCACCGCCGATGCGTTGCGCCGCGTGCGCGGCACCGTGCAAGCCGACATTCTCAAAGAAGACCAGGGGCAGAACACCTGCATTTTCTCCATCGAGTTCTCGCTCAAACTCATGGCCGACATTCAGGAATATTTTATTCAACACCAAGTGCGCAACTTTTATTCGGTGTCGATTTCCGGCTACCACATCGCCGAGGCCGGCGCGAATCCGATTACGCAGTTGGCGTTTACATTAGCCAACGGTTTCACTTATGTAGAATCGTATCTCGCGCGCGGCATGGCGATTGACGACTTCGCGCCGAACTTGTCGTTCTTTTTTTCCAACGGCATGGACCCGGAATACACCGTCATGGGCCGGGTGGCGCGGCGCATCTGGGCGGTGGCGTTGCGCGAGCGGTACGGCGCCGGCGAGCGTTCGCAGAAACTTAAATACCACATCCAAACTTCCGGCCGCTCGCTGCACGCGCAAGAGATGAACTTCAACGACATCCGCACCACGCTGCAGGCGTTGATTGCGGTTTATGATCATTGCAACAGTTTGCACACCAACGCGTTTGACGAAGCGGTCACCACGCCGACCGATGATTCGGTGCGCCGCGCATTGGCGATTCAATTAATCATCGACAACGAATGGGGTTTGGCGTTCAACGAAAACCCCAACCAAGGCAGTTTCATCATCGAGCAACTGACCGAGTTGGTCGAGGAAGCGGTGCTCGCCGAGTTCGAGCGCATCACCGAACGCGGCGGCGTGTTGGGCGCGATGGAAAACGGCTACCAGCGCGGCAAAATCCAGGACGAATCCATGCATTACGAACACAAAAAACACGACGGCTCGTTGCCGATTATCGGCGTCAACACCTTCACCGCCGCCGACGCATCCCCGCCGCCCACGCCGCAATTGGCGCGGTCAACGGAAGAGGAAAAACAAAGCCAAATCAAACGCCTGCGAGATTTCCACGCGCGCCACGCGGCCCAATCCGACGCCGCTTTGGAGCGCATCAAACAAGTCGCCCTGAACGGCGGCAACCTCTTCGCTGAACTGGTCGAAGCGGTAAAATTCTGCTCGTTAGGTCAAATCTCCGATGTCCTCTACCAAGTCGGCGGACGGTATCGGAGGAGTATGTAGCGGGCGACGACGATGCGGTATAATCGCCGCAAATCCGGTTGATTGAAAGATGAAAAACTTGCCGAAAAAATTCCGCAACAAAGTCATAAAAGGCGATGCATTAGACGCTTTGCGCGCGTTGCCGTCCGACTGCGTGGACATGATTTGGGGCGACCCGGATTACGGCGTGGGCATCAACTACAACGGCAAAAGATACACAAAAAAGTGGGCGGAATACATCGACTGGTATATCGGCCTGGCGAGGGAAAGTTTGCGCGTGCTGAAACCCACGGGCAATCTGTTTATGATGAACTACCCCAAGCAAAACGCGCATTTGCGCGCGCATTACCTCGACGATGCGGCGCATGATGTGTTCGAGTATGTGTGGGTTTATCCGACCAATGTCGGGCATTCGCCGCGCCGCTTCACCACCGCGCACCGTTCAATTCTGCATGCGACCAAAAGTAAAAACAACCACTTTTACAAAGACCAAGTCGCCCAGCCGTACCGCAACCCGACCGACAAACGCATCAAAGGGCGCATCGCCGATGGCAGTTCGGGCCGCATGCCGTATTCATGGCTGCAGTACAACTTGGTGAAAAATGTGTCGCGTGAAAAAACTTTTCATGCATGCCAGATACCGCAAGATTTAAGCGAGTTGTTTATCAAGTCGTGCACACGCGCAGGCGACAGTGTTTTTGTCCTGTTCGGCGGCAGCGGATCGGAAGTTGCGAAAGTCAAAGCGTTAAAGCGCATCTATCTGACATGCGAGATGCATCCAGACTATTGCGAGGTGATTCGCGCGCGGTTGAAAAACAACGCGATTAGCAGAGAGCATCGCCTGTCCGCCGGCGCGGGGATTCGCGACACCTACACGCAGGAACTTTTCAGATGAAATGCTTTTACAAAAACCGCGGCGTCCGGCTGTTCGCCGGCGATGCGGTGGAAACACTGAACGCGCTTCCCGAAGGCAGCGTGGATTTAATCTTCGCCGACCCGCCGTATAATCTTTCCAACGGCGGCTTCAGCGTGCATGCCGGCAAGCGCGTGAGCGTGAACAAGGGGAAGTGGGACAAAAGCAACGGGCTGGAAAAGGATTATGAATTTCATTACAACTGGATTGCGGCATGCCGGCGCGTGTTGAAAGAAAACGGCGCACTGTGGGTGTCGGGGACTTATCATTCCATCTACGCCTGCGGTTTTGCGCTGCAGAAACAGGGCTGGCATTTGCTGAATGAAATCTGTTGGTATAAACCGAATGCGTCGCCGCATTTGGCGTGCAGGATGTTCGCCGCCAGCCATGAAACTTTGCTGTGGGCGCGCAAAACCAAGCAAGCCAAACACAAGTTCAACTATGAACTGATGAAGCAAACCGAATGGGCCGGCGATTTCATTAAGAAACCGAACCGGCAAATGCGCAGCGTGTGGGCGATTAACACGCCGCGGCCGGGCGAGAAAAAATACGGCAAGCATCCGACGCAAAAACCGGAGTCGCTGCTGGATCGCATCGTGTTGGCGTGTTCGAATGAGAACGACATCGTGCTCGACCCGTTTTGCGGCAGCGCCACCACCGGCGTGGCGGCGCTTCGCAACAACCGGAATTTTGTCGGCATCGACGCCGAGAAGGAATATCTTTCCAAGATGGCGGTTAAGCGGATTGATGAGGTTATTAAGCAAAATTGTTTGTTGAACACCGGGCTTGGTGTGCGCGAAGAAAGCGCCGCTTATCTCGACAAACTCTTCACCGGAATCTGACCATGGCCGCCGACGAATCCTGGCAGAAAATCTGCGACGACTACGGAATCCTCAATCACGATTTCGTGGATTCGCCGTTCATTTTGAGCGCTGACCAAATCAAAACCGCGTGCCAAGATTTTAAGCGCACCGGCGAGAAGGAAGTGCGCATTTTATGCATGCAGGATTCCCGCAAAAAACAGCCGAAAGTTTTCACCGACAACAACCTGTTTCTTCTGCCGGTGCGAAACGGCGTTTATGCGATTATAAAAGGCGAAGGTTATGTCGATATTCCGGAAATTGACAGCGCGCCGATTTCCTACGATTCAAACCTGCCGTTTTTGCCGGACACATCCAGAGTCGGCAGTTCAGAGATGCAACATCTGGACTACGCATACGCTTCCAGTTTGATTCGCAATTTCATGGGCGACGATTCGCTCATCTTGACTATACGCGGAAGAAAATATACTTCCGAACTTTCATTCGTTGTCGGCGAACATAAAAATCGCATCACGGTGAATGGCGTTCAAACCGAAGTCGACGCCGGCTACGAAGGATTGAAGCAAGTGTTGCTCATCGAAGCCAAAAACACCGCCATCGACAATGTTGTCATTCGGCAACTCTATTACCCGTTCCGGCTGTGGCAAATGCACACCAAGAAAAAAGTCCATTCGTTTTTCTTTGAGAAACGAGGCGAGCGCTATTGTTTCTGGCGTTTCGTTTTCGATGATGTCGAGGATTACAACAGCATTCGGTTTGTCGATTCGGTAAGGTTTTCCATCGCCAACAAACATTCGTGAATTCCGCAGCGCGATGAAAGAACATTTCCAAGAATTCCTCGCCCCCGGCCCCATCCCCCGCGGTCTTCCCGCGGTGGCGTATACCGGCGAGGCGTTCCATGCCGCCGAGAACGAACGGTTGTTTCCGCGCGCGTGGGTGTTCGCCGGGTTTGCGCATGAGATGGCGAAGCGCGGCGATGTGCGGCCGGTTAGCGTGGGCGGGCGGCCGGTGTTGTTGGTGCGCGGCGCGGATGGCGTCGCGGCGTTTCACAACATCTGCCGCCACCGCTGCCTGCAGTTGGTCGACCGGCCGGGCAACGCCGGGCGGTTGATTCGCTGCCCGTATCATAGTTGGGCGTACCGCCTCGACGGCGCGTTGGCGCGCGCGCCGTTTTTTGGCGGGGCCGACCATGCCCCGCCGCCGGGTTTTGACCCGGCGCAGCATGGCCTCGCCGCCATTCGCTGCGAAGCGTGGCACGACTGGCTGTTCGTCAACTTGGACGGCCGCGCGCCGCGGTTCGCCGACTTCATCGCGCCGCTGGCGGCGCGCCTCGCGCACCTCGACCTCGCGCGCCTGCGCCCGGTGGCGACCCTCGACTTCGGCGTTATCGACGCCAACTGGAAATTCCTGATGGAGAATTTTATCGAGCCGTACCATGTACAGTTTGTGCACGCGACCACCACCGACCAGCCGCTGACCGACCACGCGCCGTTCATCGACCGGCATTGCCTGGGATGCAGCGTTGCCTTGTCGGCGGCCGGCGATGCGAGCGCCACCGTCGCCGCGGCCGATGATGCCGCCACCACCGTCGCGCCCGGCGACAACTCCGGTGACGGTGCCGGCGCCGGTGCCGCCGCCAACACCCTCGCCGTCGACTCCAGTTTCCTCACCTTGTTCCCCAACTTCGTCCTCGGCGCCTACGCCCCCGACCAACTCGGCGTGCACCTGAACACCCCGCTCGGCCCCGGCCGCACCAGCCAGCGGCGGGTCATCTACCTGTTGCGCGACGCCCCGCCGCCCGCGCCCGAAGTCGCGGCTTTGGAGCGCCTGTGGCGCGAAGTCCACGCCGAAGACCACGCCATCTGCGAGCGCCTGCAAGCCGGCCGCCGCTCCCCCCTCGCCGCCGCCGGCGGCCGCCTCTCGCCGGTGTGGGAAGTCAGCGTACGGCGGTTTCAGGAGTTAGTTTATGAGGGAATCGGCGCGGCCATCGAGGATTAATACGCCGCCGATTCGCCGCCCATGCGCCGCTGTCTCGCCGCTCATGCGCCGCCGATTTGCCATTTATTCACCGGCATTTAGCCCTTGACATCGCCCACCGGCGGCGTTATGTTTGCGGTATGTCAAGCGTTTCCGGCCCCGGTATTCCTTTCTTCGTTTGAGAAATCAAGCGGCGGGCGGCCTGTTCTGGAGGAAATATTCGTGTTAAATTCCCATGGCCCCGGTATCCCCGGCTTCGTTTGATTCGTCAAGCGTCCATCCCGCCTTTCTCGGAGAAAATCTCGTCATGTTTAATATGTCCGGCCCCGGTATTCCTGTCATCGTTTGAGCAATTCGAGCGTTTGTTGTGGTGCACACGGTCACACGTGTGCGCTTGTTCGTGCGCGCTCACGTTTCGCTTTCCTATTTTAGAAATCTCAAAAGTTTTTCGGCGTCGGTGGCGCATACCAGCGTCTCGTCGCAAAGTTGCACAAGCGAATCCGCCAATCCAACTTTCTGCTCTGTGAGCAGGTTGCGGACGGTTTCTGTGCCGAAACTTGCCGCTGTCGCATGCATGGCCGCCTGCGCGTGAAAGTAGCGCAGTATGGTTTCCTCCTGTTTTTCCCCGTCCAGCCACTGCATGAATTCGATGATGTCGGTATAAGCCAGATTGTCCTCCCGCGAAATCACGGCGTAAGGCGTGTAACGCTCGTCGGCCCGTATTTTGTCTGACAGGCCATTAATCGCCTTTTTATGCGCTTCCAAATTTTCCTGCGTGAACTTGACATGCCAATACACCGCGCTGACCAGTTTTTTCCGTCTTGCGGCGCGCGTCCACCGAAAAGTGTAGGCGCTCACGAAAAGCGCCGCGATTGAAATTAGCACCGGAATAATGGCGGCAATTTCGGGGGTGGCGGAGAGGTTCTCGGCGGTCATGCGCCGAGTATCGCATAAACGCCGGCGGTGGTTTTGAATTTCGCCTTGTTCAGCACACCCAAACCCGCGCCTATTCCGCCGCCCGCACACCCAGCCCGTCCATAAACCCAAACACCCATGCCCGCGCCGGTCGTTTTTGCTGTTTTTGCCAATG
>JAPPPS010000078.1 GCA_028817405.1 Gammaproteobacteria bacterium | reverse complement strand
ACCGCGGGATGTAGATGCCGGCGCGGTCGGCGGCCGCGATGAGCATTTCGCCGACTTCGGCCGCGATGCGGCGGCCGTCGATTTCGATGGTGACGACAGTCATGGTCTGGTCGTTGGTGGACGAACAGTTATTTCAGTGGCCAAATTTTTCTGGCCTTCTTAAATAGCTCGTTGGCGCGAGCGGCTATTTTACCCTCGTCCCACTCACTTTCGTTGATAAAGTCGCGATGAATGTCGATGCCGGACGCATAACGAACCAACCCGCCGTCTTTTTTGGCGGCCCATGCTGAATCTCTTATGGACGCATTGAGTCGTTGCGTAATCATGGCGAGATTGCCGAGCGTCAGGAGTTTTTTCCTGCGCTCATCCGCCTTTTGCGGGTCTTCCAGTTTGTCCCAGTTTTTTTCCCAATTTTTGGGCATCAGATGCTCCAGGGAATACTTTGCCATTCCCATCAAATTGACGGAATACTTTTCATTTCGCCCGTGGGATTCGATGAAATACAAAACCCCCAGGGCCGCTTTGTTCGTCAGATTGGAATTGTTGAACCCGTCTTTCAATTCCTTGTTGTCGGGCATGAGGCTGGCCGCGCTAGAACGATTTTTGATAAATTCATAAAAATCGCCGCTCGTCAAGATGCGCTCGCTAATCATGCCCAAGAACAGTTGGCTGTAACCACGGTTGTTGGACCGCACCGTCAGCCGTCGCATAATGAACGACTCGATGGCGCGAAATAAATCTTTTCGCTGCGCATTGTCTTTTGTGTTGGCGACCACAAACAAAATGTAAGGCACTAATGTGGTCGTATCCAAACCAAAAATTATCGTGTTAATGCGTTGCATGCCCGGTGAATTTTCCAGGCCGACATTGACAGCATCGGTGTCGAAATTTGACCGAAAGAGATTAGCATAATCGCCAATTTCTTGCAGAATGCTTTCTTTGTTGAACCCGTAATCGTTCATGAGCTTTTTGTACGACGAAAACAAGTTCTCCAGTTTCTGGAATTCCTCACGGTCCTTTTGTTTGATGTGGCGGCTCTCATTCTGCACCTTGACTTGCAAGTATGCGAAAAAGAACAAATCGATGAAGGCGCGCCAATCTCGGCCGGCGTAAATCTCGCGGTCCCAGTATTTTTTGGTCTCGCTGTCTTTTTCAAAGACCGAGAGCCAATGCGTTTCGTAAAGATGCATGTCATCTCTTCGAAATAAAAAGTTCTTCAACAACTCGGCGGTTGTTAAGCGAACCCCCAGAGAATTCAGGGTGTCGAAAATCTGCTGTTCATCATCGTCTTTTGATAAATCAATGACGATAAAGTATGCGTTTTGGCGGATGGCATCCTCGTTGATTTCATCCGGGTCAATCCGGTCGTTGAAGAAATTGTATGCATTGACGATGTTGTCGACAAAATCCGCGTTGGCTAAATTCGCCAACTCGTCGAGTTCGGTGACTTTTTTGAACGATTTCGCATCGTTAATACTGTGCGACAGCGCAACACCGCTCTCGTCCAGTTGGAATCTCTGGTACATCCGATGGTCGCCTTTCTTTAAAGACAAGACCTTATAAAAAATGATGAGCGTGGTCAGCCGCTGCTGCCCGTCGATGACCGTTCGTACATCGCCGACACCCCCACGGGTTGGAGTCTCTTGCTGTTTGAAAATCAGCGAACCGAAGAAATATGGTTTCGTCTCTTCACTGATGTTCACCATGTCATCCAAGAAGCGTTCCCACTGCTCCTCTTTCCAAACATATGAACGTTGGAAGAACGGAATTTCCAGAAGTCGGTCGCGATTAAAAATATCGCTAATCTGTGACTTGTTGGCTTGCATCGTAAAACCCTCTTGAGATGTTAGGCGGCGCGGATAGCGGCCGCGGTTTTGTCGGCGATATTAGCATCACCAGCCTCGACCTTCGCCTCAAACTCATGCCGAAAATGCCGCAAGAAACTCTGCACCGGCCACGCGGCCGCGTCGCCGAGCGCGCAAATCGTCCGCCCCTCGATGCGGTTCGCGACATCCAGCAGCGTGTCCAAGTCGGCGCGGCTGCCGCGCCCGGCGTTGATGCGCCGCAGGATGCGATGCAGCCAGCCGGTGCCTTCCCGGCACGGCGTGCATTGCCCGCAGGATTCCTCGAAATAAAACAGCGCAATGCGCTCCAGCACCGCCGCCATGTCGGTGGTTTCGTCCATGACGATGACCGAGCCGGCGCCGAGCGCGGAGCCGGCTTGCTGCAGCGAGTCGTAGTCCATGTTGGCGCGCATGATGTTCTCGGCCGGCAGCACCGGCACCGACGAGCCGCCGGGAATCACCGCCTTCAACCGCCGGCCCTTCCACACCCCGCCGGCCATCTCCAGCAACTCGGCGAACGGCGTGCCGAGTGTAATCTCGAAGTTGCCGGGCCGCTCGACATGCCCGGTGACCGAGAAAATCTTCACCCCGCCGGCGTTGTCGACGCCCAAGTCGCGGAACCACTCGCCGCTGCACCAATCGCCGTCCGCTTCCCCGGCCGCGCCGCGCAAAATCGCCGGCACCGAGGCGAAAGTTTCGGTGTTGTTGATGGTGGTCGGGCGGCCGTACAAACCGAAAGCGGCGGGGAAGGGCGGCTTGAATCGCGGCTCGCCTTTCTTGCCCTCCAGCGATTCCAGCAGCGCGGTTTCCTCGCCGCAGATATACGCGCCGGCGCCGAGGTGGTTGTGCAGCGTGAAATCGAAACCCGAGCCGAACAAATTTTCGCCGAGCAAACCGGCCGCGCGCGCCTCGGCCAGCGCCGCCTCCATGCGCTGATACGGCTCCCAAAACTCGCCGCGCATGTAGTTGTAGCCGACGCTCGCGCCCATCACATAACCGCCAATCGCCATGCCTTCAATCAGCGCGTGCGGGTTGTAGCGCAAAATGTCGCGGTCTTTGCAGGTGCCGGGCTCGCCTTCGTCGGAGTTGCACACCACATATTTCTGGCCCTCGGCGGCGCGCGGAATGAAGTTCCACTTGATGGCGGCGGGGAAGCCGGCGCCGCCGCGCCCGCGCAAGTTGGCGGTTTTCAACGCCTCGATAATCGCGCCCGGCTCCACCTTCTCGCGCAGCACCCGCTCCAACGCCCGATACCCGCCGCCGCGCCGGTACGCCTCCAGCGTCCAGCACCGAGCGTGCTCCCGCGGCAAACAAACCCCGCGGCATTCGCGCATAGTTTGGTGTTCGCTCATGTTTGGTATTCGCGCAAAATTTCATCCACCCGCGCCGGGGTTAAATTCTCGTGGTAGTCGCGGTCGAGTTGCAGCATCGGCGCGCCGGCGCAGGCGGCGAGGCATTCGACTTCTTTCAGCGTGAATTTGCCGTCGGCGGTGGTCTGGCCGAAGTCGACGCCGAGTTTGCGCTTCAGGTGCGCGGCGATTTCGTCGGCGCCGCGCAGCATGCACGAGATGTTGGTGCACAGCGAAATCTTGTGCGCGCCGACCGGTTGCAAGTCATACATCGAGTAAAAAGTCGCCACCTCCCACGCCCGCACCGCCGGCACGCCGATGACCGCGGCCACGAATTCGATGCTCTCGGCGCTCAGCCAGCCCAGTTCGTCCTGCGCAATTCGCAGCGCCGCCGGCAACCCCGACTGGCGGCGGTCGGGCGGATACTTGGCGAGTTCGCGGTCGATGTCAGCAAGGGCGTCGGCGGAAAGCATGGCGGCGGCGGGTGAGCGTGCGGCGCGGAGTATAGCATGCGCACAGCGCGCGGCGGCGGGGAATCGACTGCGGCCGCCACGGATGGCAATTCGGCATGGCGGCGGGGATGAGTTCCGCGCGGAGGCGCTCAATCGCCACTCCGGACTGGATCCGGAGTCCAGCGTCTTTAAAGAACCGTCACGGAATCGACCAAAGACTCTGGATTCCCGCTTAAAAGCCTGCGGGAATGACGGCCTTCGGCGGTGCCGGCGTGACGGTGGGGGAATCGACTGCGGCCGGCGCGGTGCAGGGGGCCGTCATTCCGTGCGGTAGAGGAATAAGGAAGCGTAGCGCCACTATTCCTCACCGATACGGAATCCAGAGTCTTTAATTAGGCCAGCGAGGAATCGACCAAAGACTCTGGACTCCGGTTGCCACCGGAATGGCAGTAGGCGCGCGTGACGACGAAAACGATTTAGGGTAAAATCCGCCGCCGTTTCACATTCACAATCCTTTTGGAGGATGCGCGGTCGATGAAAATTCTGGTCCCCGTCAAGCGCGTTATCGACGCCAATATCCGGGTGCGGGTCAAGCCCGACCACAGCGGCGTCGAGACCGACAATGTCAAAATGGCGATGAATCCGTTCTGCGAAATCGCGGTCGAAGAGGCGCTTCGCATCAAGGAAGCCGGCGATGCCGCGGAAGTTATTCTGTTCTCCGCCGGCCCGGAAAAGTTTCAAGAAACCATCCGCAGCGGCCTGGCAATGGGCGCGGACCGCGGCGTGCATGTCGTCACCGACGAGACGCTCGAACCGTTGGTCATCGCCAAACTCATCAAAGCGGTGGCGGAGAAGGAAGACGCCGAACTGGTCATCCTCGGCAAGCAGTCCATCGACGGCGACAACAACCAGACCGGCCAGATGTTGGCGGCAATCATGGGCCGGCCGCTCGGCAGTTACATCTCGGAAATCAAAAAGCACGACGGCGGCTTCGCCATCACCCGCGAAATCGACGCCGGTTTGGAGAAGTTGCAAATCGCCAGCCCGGCGGTGGTGACCACCGACTTGCGCTTGAACGAGCCGCGGTACGCATCGTTGCCGAACATTATGAAAGCGAAGAAAAAACCGGTGGAGCGACTGACGCCGGACGACCTCGGCGTGGCGGTGAGTTGCCGCGTTGAAACCTTAAAAGTGGTCGAGCCGCCGGCGCGCGCCGCCGGCGTGTTCGTCAGCAACGCCGCCGAACTGGTGGACAAACTCCAAAACCAAGCGAAGGTAATCCAATGAACGACGCAAAAGTGTTGGTCGTCGCCGAACACGACGGCGCGGAACTCTACGCCGGCACGCTGAACACGGTGAGCGCCGGGGTCGAAATTTCCGGTGGTGCGGTCGATGTGTTGGTCGCGGGCAACGGCATCGACGCCATCGCCGCGGCCTGCGCGCAAGTCGCGGGCGTGGGCAAAGTGTTGGCGGCCGACGATGCGGTTTATGCGCATCCGTCGACCGAAGACATGGCGGCGTTGGTGGTCGCCAACGCCGACGCCGGCGACTACACGCACATCCTCGCGGCCGCGTCCACCTTCGGCAAGGCGTTGATTCCATACGCCGCCGCGCTGCGCGACATGCAGTCGATTTCCGACATCAGCGAAGTGGTTGCGGCGGACACTTTCACGCGCCCGATTTATGCCGGCAACGCGCTGGCGACGGTGAAATCCGGCGACCCGGTGAAGTTTCTCAGCGTGCGCGCCACCGCGTTTGACGCGGCGGGGCCGGGCGGTAGCGCTTCGGTCGAATCCATCGCCGCGGCCGTTGCCACCGACAAAGTGCAATTCGTCGAGCAAGCACTGAGTTCCAGCGAGCGGCCGGAACTGACCTCGGCGCGCGTGGTCGTATCCGGCGGCCGCGGCATGCAAAGCGGCGACAACTTCGGCATGTTGGAGCGGTTGGCGGACCGCTTGGGCGGCGCCGTCGGCGCCTCGCGCGCGGCCGTCGACGCCGGCTTCGTGCCGAACGACTACCAAGTCGGCCAAACCGGCAAAGTGGTCGCGCCGGACTTGTACCTCGCGGTCGGCATCTCCGGCGCCATCCAACACCTCGCCGGCATGAAAGACTCCAAATGCATCGTCGCCATCAACAACGACGAAGAAGCCCCCATCTTCCAAATCGCGGATTATTCATGGAACGAGGATTTGTTCACGGCGGTACCGGCGTTGTTGGAGGTTTTGGGGGAGTAGTTGTGCTGAATCATGCTAAGCGCCGGCGCGAAGCATCGTCATTCCGGCTTGGACGCCGGAACCCAGACGCCACGGATGGCAAATTAACCAACGCAACGATGCCGCATTTGAATCGCCGGCGCCGCCCCCACTCGCCACGCCCACGGTCCCCCCCCGCCACTCCCGCGGTCACCCTCCCGCCACGCCAGATGTCAGAATCTTGTTGGAACAATTTCACTCCCGCCACGCCCACAGTCCCCCTCACCGCCACGCCCGCAGTCCGTTAAGCGGGCGCCCCAATTGCCACTCCGGCAACAGCCGGAGTCCAGAGTCTTTGCTTTTTGTTGCTTCCGCGCCGGCCCCAATTAAAGACTCTGGATTCCGTATCGGTGAGGAATATAGTCGCTACGCTTCCTT
>JAPPPS010000036.1 GCA_028817405.1 Gammaproteobacteria bacterium | reverse complement strand
ACCATCACCATGTGGACCATGGAGGAGCAGCCCGACCGCATGGCGCGGCAGGAGAAGATAGCGGCGGATTTTAAGGCGCGCACCGGGCACACGGTGCGCGTGGTGGCGGTGACGGAGAAGGAAATCGCCACGCGCGCGACCGCGGCGTTTGCGGCCGGGGAGTTGCCGGATGTGCTGAACCACACCGTGCAGCACCTGCTGCCGTTCGCCGAGGCCGGCATTCTCGATTCGGCCGCGGCCACCGAAGTGGTCGAGGACTTGGGCGTCGGCAGTTTCGCTTCCGGGCCGGTGAACATGGCGCAGTCGGACGGCGAAATCGTCTCGGTGCCGACCGACGGCTGGACGCAGTTGGTGGTTTACCGCGCCGATTTGTTCGCGGCCGCGGGGTTGAATCCGCCGCGTACTTTCGCCGACATCGAGGCCGCGATTGCCGAGTTGCACAACCCGCCGTCGCTGTACGGTTTTGTCGCCGCGACCAAAATCGACGAGACCTACATGATGCAGTTGCTCGAGCATATCTCGCTGGCGGCCGGCTACTCGCCGGTGAACGCCGACGGCTCCATCAACACCGACACCGCGCGCTTGAAGACGGTGCTGTCGTTCTACAAAACCATCGCCGATGCGTCGCCGGCCGGGGACTTGTACTGGAAGCAGTCGCGCGAGATGTACTTAGGCGGGCGCGCGGCGATGATTATCTGGTCGCCGTCGCTGCTGGATGAGTTGGGCGGCTTGCGCGACAGCGCGCCGGTGACCATCAACGACGACCCAACCAGCAAGGCGTTGGCGCGCGACACCGGTTTTGTCACCGTGTTCGCCGGCCCCGGCAACCCGGCCGGCGCGGCGTACGCCGATGTGCGGTACTTAGGAATTACCGCCGACGCCAACACCGTCGTTGCGGCGGAGTTCATCAAATTCGCGCTGTCGGACGGCTACGGCGACTGGCTGGGCATGGCGCCGGAAGGCAAGTTCCCGGTGCGCAAAGGCGGCCGCGCCGGCAGCACCGAGTACGAAACTTTATGGGCGAGTTTGGAAGTCGGCGTCGACCGCAAGGAACCGCTGGCGAACATCTACCCGAAGCGCGTCATCGACGACATCGTGGCCGGCTTGTCGGTGGGCGACCGGTGGGGCGTGGCGACGGGCCAACTCGCGACCGCATCGAAACTGGTCAACGCCCGGGTGATGTCGCAGGTGGTGCGCAAGTATATCGACGGCGAAGTTTCGCTCGACGCGGCGGCAAGGGAAATCGTGGCGAAACATCAAGCGCTGTAAGTTCGCCGGGCCGGACGACCGCGGTGCTCCGGCCGGCCGGTTTTCAGGCGGTTTGATGGCGTCCGCCGGCGCGCAAGCGTCGCCCGTTTTGCCCCGCGGCCGGCCCGCGGGCGTCGGCGCGCTGGCGCGGCGCGAGCGGCGGTTGGCGTACCGCATGCTGCTGCCGACTTTTTGCATCGTGCTCGGCATCGTGCTGCTGCCGTTGGTGGCGAACTTTTGGATTAGTTTCAAGGCCGTGGAGTTGGGCGACTTGCGCCCGGCCCGGCCGATGTTTAACGAGCAGTTGCGGCCGCGCCCGCAGGCGGCAAACGAGGTGGTCACGCTGCGCTACCGGGTGCGCAATTCGTCGCGCAAGGAGGCGCTGGAAAACCTCACCTTCACCGATTCGATTCCGGCCGGCTTGGTGTTGACGGTGTTGCCGGACGGTTGTCGCCTCGAAGCGCCGGTGTTGACTTGCGCGTTGGGGAATTTAGCCGGCGGCGAACGGCGCGACATGGTGTTGCCGGTGACGGTGCAGCAAACTTTTCTCGACAGCGGCGTGCGCGTGCGCCGCTCCAAACCGCAAGCGCAATTTGAGACGCGCAATGTGCTGACTTCGCCGGAATTTACGGTGGCGAATTTTCGCAAGGTGTTTTCCGCGCAGGAGTTTTGGAGCGTGCTGCGCGTGACCTTGTATTACACGATTTTCGGCACGCTTGGCGCGCTGCTGCTGGGCTTGTTCGCCGCGCAAATCTTGCACACGGCGTTTCGCGGGCGCGCGGTGTTGCGCGGGTTGTTTTTGTTTCCGTACGTCGCGCCGGTGATTGCGGTGGCGTTCGCCTGGGTGCTGCTGTTGGACGCGGGCCCGGGCGGCACCTTCAACGCCATGCTGCAACAACTCGGCGCGACCGACCAGCCGGTTAACTTCCTCGGCCGGAAGTACATCGACATTTCCATCTTCGGTTGGCAAGTACAATTCCCGATGGCGCTCAGCACCGTCATCGCGTTCGAGTCGTGGCGTTATTTTCCGCTGTCGTTTTTGTTCATCCTGGCGCGCATGCAGTCGCTCCCCGCCGACATGTATGAGGCCGCGGAGATGGACGGCGCGACGCCGCTGCAGCAATTCTGGTATCTGTCGCTGCCGCAGTTGCTCGGCATTTTGTCGGTGTTGTTTTTGTTGCGGTTCATCTGGACCTTCAACAAGTTCGACGACATCTTTTTACTCACCGGCGGCGCGGCCGGCACGCGCACCTTGACCGTGGATGTGTATGAGCAGGCGTTCGCGGTGTCCAACTTAGGCGCGGGCGCGGCCGTGGCGGTGGTGGTGTTCGCGCTGCTGCTGGGCTTCGCGCTGTTGTTCTTCACCTTCTCGCCGCAGGACGACGACTGATGCGTATCGGCGCGGTCACTTGGCTGGCGTTGTTGTGCGGCGCGGTGTGGGGCGGGCTGTGGATGCTGCTGACCGGCTTACTACTGATGCTGGTCTCCGGCCTCAGCATCGCCCCGCCGGTCGGCATGGCGGCGTTGGCCGGCGCGGGCGCGGCCGGGGTTCTCATCGCCACGCCGGCGCAAGCGCGCGGCCGCCGGTGTTTGTTCGTACTCACTGTAGTACTGCCGCTCATGCTCGCGACCGTCACCGGCTTCCAGCCGTTCGGTTTGCCGCTGGCGCATCGCGCCGAGATGCAGTTGCCGGCGTTGTTGGCGTGGGCCGGCCTTTGCATCGCCGCGCTGCATTTGTGCTTGGACGGTTTCACCGCGGGGCGCGCGCGCCGGTACTTAATTGAAGCGCTACTGCTGCGTTTGTTGAAAGGCCTGGCGTTGGTGTTGTTCAGCGTGTTCGTCGCGCTGCCGTTTTATGTGATGGTGATGACCAGTTTGAAGAGTCAGCAGTCGCTGCTCGCCAACCCGCTGGATTTTTCCATCGACTTCAGCCGGGACTTCACCGTGTTGTTTAGGTCGTATATCGAACTGTTCACCGAGTTTCATTTCGGTACTTTCCTCGCCAACTCGGCCATCGTGTCGGTGAGCACGGTGTTGGTCACTTTGGCTTTCGCGGTGCCGGGCGCGTACGCGGTGGCGCGGTTGCGTTTTCCGGGCCGCGCGTTTTTGTCGCGCTCCATCTTGTTAATCTACATGGTGCCGGCGATTGTGCTGGTCATCCCGTTGTATGCGGTGTTCAGCCAACTCGGCTTGCGCAACTCGCTCATCGGTTTGATGGTGGTTTATCCGGCCACCACCATTCCGGTCGCGCTGCACATGCTGCAAGGTTATTTTCGCGGCCTGCCCGCGGAGTTGGAGGAGGCCGGTTTGATGGACGGACTCACGCGCGCGCAAGTCATCGCCAAAATCACCCTGCCGCTGGCGTTGCCGGCGCTGGCCACGGTGTCGTTGTATGTGTTCATGATTGCGTGGAATGAATTTTTGTTCGCATTCATGTTTTTGGATGACCTGGACATCTTCACGCTGTCGCGCGGCGTGGTGTCGTTGAATTCCTCGGAGGTGCCGCGCCAGCATTTGATGGCCGGGTCGGTGGTGGCGACGCTGCCGGTGTTGGTGGTGTTTCTGTGGTTTGAAAAATATCTGGTATCCGGCTTGACCGCCGGCAGCGTGAAAGGCTGATGGCCGAGGACGGGCGAAGGTGACCGTGATGCCGCATGAATTAGACGCCGTGGCCGCGGCGATTTTGCGCAAGAACGACCGCGACGGTTTTACCATTCCCGCGGCGCGCCACTACCCGTTTCAGTGGAACTGGGATTCGGCTTTCACCGCGCTCGGCTGGGCAACGCTGGATGCCGAGCGCGCGTGGCGGGAGTTGGAATCGCTTGCCGACGGGCAGGCCGACGACGGCATGCTCCCGCACATCATCTTTCGCCATGACGACGCCGATTATTTCCCCGGCCCGCGCGTCTGGCGGGCGCAGGCCGGCGGGCATCCGGTCAGCGGCATCTCGCAGCCGCCGGTGTTGGCGAGCGTGGTGCGCGCCTTGGCCGAAGCGCAGGGCGCGCCGGGGTTGGCGCGCGCCGCGGAACTCTTCCCAAAAATTCTCGACTGGCACAGATGGTGGCGGCGCGCGCGCATGGTCGACGGTTGTCCGGTGGTCTGCACGGTCCACCCCTGGGAGACCGGCCGCGACAACAGCCCGGACTGGCACCCGGGCCTGGCGGCCATGACGGTCGACCCGCAGTTGCAACCGTATCGGCGCAAAGACACCGAGCATTCGGCGCCGGCCGAGCGGCCGAGCGGCGCGGAATACGACAAATATCTCAGCATCGTGAAGTTCGGCCGCGAGCACGGTTGGCGGCAGGAAGTCCTGGCCCGCGACGGGCCGTTTCTCATGGCCGACCCCGGCGTTTTCTTTATCCTGTTGCGCGCCGAGCGCGACTTGTTGTGGTTGGCGCGGCGACTCGGCCGCGGCGGCCCCGCGGCGGAAATCGAAACCCGCATCACCGCGGCCGAGCGCGGCGCGGATTATCTGTGGAACGCCGACGCCCGCGCCTACTGCGCGCGCGATGTGCGCAGCGGGCGGTTCGCGCCGGGCTTCTCCAGCGCCAGCGCGCTGTGTTTTTACGCCGGCGTCGGCGGCGCGCAGCAGCGGCGGGCGACGCTGCAACACCTGCGCCGCATCGCACAAAAGGTCCGCTTCGGCCAGCCCAGTTGGGACCCCGACGCCGCGCATTTCGACCGCCGGCGGTACTGGTGCGGGCCGGTGTGGTGTCAGATGAACTATCTCATCGCCGCCGGCTTGCGCGAGCGGGGCGAACAGGGCGATGCCGGCGCGACCGCCATGGCCGAAAAATTGCGCGGCGACTTGCGGCGACTGGTCGAGCGAACGGGGTTTTATGAATGCTTCGACCCGCTGAGCGGCGACGGTTGTTTGTCGGCGGATTTTTCCTGGACCGCGGCGTTGTGGCTGGCGTGGGCGAGTCCATCGGCGCGCAAAACGCCGGCCGCCGCGGCCGCCTGAAGGGGACAAACATGGGCGCCATCCGGCTGGAAAACCTGGAAAAATGGTTCGGCGAATCGCAGGTCATTCGCGGCATCGACTTGCGCATCGCCGACGGCGAGTTCGCGGTGTTTGTCGGGCCCTCCGGCTGCGGCAAGTCCACGCTGCTGCGCATGATTGCGGGCTTGGAAGACACCAGCCGCGGACGGATTTACATCGACGACGAGGATGTCACCGACAACATTCCGTCCGAGCGCGCGCTGTCCATGGTGTTCCAATCGTACGCGCTCTACCCGCACATGAGCGTCGCGGAAAACATGGGCTTCGGCTTAAAAACCGCGGGCTTGCCGAAGCATGAAATCTCCGCCAAGGTAGCCGAGGCCGCGGCCATTCTCGAGTTGGACGACTATCTCGGCCGCCGGCCGAAAGCGCTGTCCGGCGGCCAGCGCCAGCGCGTCGCCATCGGCCGCGCGATTGTGCGCCAGCCGAAAGGTTTTTTGTTCGACGAGCCGTTGTCGAATTTGGATGCGGCGCTGCGCGTGCAGATGCGTTTTGAAATCGCCAAACTGCATGAAAAACTGCGCGCCACTATGGTTTATGTCACCCACGACCAGGTGGAGGCGATGACGCTCGCCGACAAAATCGTGGTGCTGCGCGACGGCCGCGTCGAGCAAGTCGGCGCGCCGCGGCAACTTTATGAGTCGCCGCAGAGTTTGTTCGTCGCGCAGTTCATCGGCAGCCCGAAGATGAACATCCTGCCGGGCAAAATGACCGCGGCCGGCTTCCAAATCGACGGCCAGGGCGTGGTTAATCCGGCGCCCGCGGCCGCGACCGACCGCGCCGCCGCCACAAGATGCGGCATTCGCCCGGAACACATCAGCATTATCGACGGTGCCGGCGACCCGCACTGCCGCGGCCGGGTGGAAATCTACGAATACTTGGGCGCGGACAGTTTGCTCTATGTCAACTGCGCCGCCGCCGGCGTGCTCACCGCGCGCCTGCCCGGCAACCGCGCGCACCGCCCCGGCCAGTCAGTCGGCCTGCGCTTTGACGAGACCGCGGTGCACCTATTCGACGCCGCCGGCCG
>JAPPPS010000027.1 GCA_028817405.1 Gammaproteobacteria bacterium | reverse complement strand
CCCTCGGCGACGGTGTTTTTGCGCTCGGTTGACATGCGTTCAGTATAACCAATTCAGGCCCGCAAACATCCGCCCATCACGCGCCGTCCAACAATTCCATCAACGCCCCGAAAACATAAATCGCGGCGCGTTTGTGATTTCGAGGGTCGACCGGCTGAGCGCCACAATCGGCAGGGATTCGGGGATAAAGGGTTGCATGATGGCCGGAGGTTACACGAAAAGCGGGGTTTGTGCAAAGAATTTAGGCGAAAACTTTATACAAACGGCGTAGCGGTTAATAGAATATGCATAAACGGTTTTGTATAAATAAATTCGGCGAATACTTTACACAAACCGGCCGGCGGGGGCGACTTCCGGGCGTTTTTCGCCTCTCGGAATTCATCTTTAAGCCGCAAACGCGCACTTTTTGGTCTTTGCTCCGGCGCGCCGGCGGCGGGGACTAAAACACCGCTTGCGCGGGCGGGCGGTTGGCGTTTTCATGGCGATTCTCCCGACGGCGGGTTGGTGGACGGCAAAGTGTAGCACTGTCGGCGGCGTTTCGTGCTACATTGCCGTCACAATTCAACCGGGAACTCCATCATGACCACCGAAGAAAATTCTCAAGGCGACCGAATGAAACGCCTGCAAGGTCTGCCGCCGATTGCTGATAAAAATGCGCGGGTGTTGGTTCTCGGTTTGTTTCTTGGCAATGATTCGTTGCGCGAGCAACAGTATTACGCGCATCCGCGCAATCAGTTTTGGAAAATCATCGAGGCGTTGTTCGGCATCGCGCACGGTGATGATTATGCACAGCGTTGCAGGCAACTGGCGGCGCGCGGTGTGGGATGTTGTCCGGCGATGCAGGCGGCAGGACAATTCGAGCAGCGGGGTTCGCGACGCTGAGGCGAATGACTTCGCGGAATTTTACCGGCGGCATCCGCGCATCGAGACAGTGTTATTCAATGGCTCGAAAGCCGAGGAACAGTATCAGAAACTGGTGGTGCCCGCGCTGACATCACTGGTCGGGACTCGAGGCGCCGCGCCGGCCGGGCTCAGGTTGCCCTCCACCAGTTCGGCCTACACCCTTTCACTGGACGACAAAATCGAGAAGTGGCGTGTGTTGTGCCAACAAGCGGCCGCGGAATAAGGCGCTGGGCGCCCGCTCAACAGACTGCGGGCGTGGCGGCGGGGGGAATCGACCGCGGGCATGGCGGGAGGGGCACTACCGGCGCGCCGCGGCCGGGCGTTGCGGTCGCCGTCGGGAATCGATGTCGCTGGCAATCGCCGCCGTGGGTGATTTAGTCGTCGGGGGCGGGCATTCGGCAACCGCTTGCTGCGAGAGATGGTCGCGGGTCGTTTCAAGAATCCCCGCCGCATTGCAGTTGCCCAAATCGCTGACGCGCACAAGCGGCGCTCCCGACTCGGAAAAATAACCCCGCCCCTGCGGCGCCGATGAACCGGCAAATATGCGGCGACTTTTTGAGGGGGTGGGTTGCCAGTTTTGTGGAATTGCCGTGTTCATTTTTGCTGATGATTGATGATGCCGACAAAGTTTCCCGTTTCGCCGGTTTATTTCTGATGAGTTACCGGGAAAATATCCTCCGGTTTAACCATGTTGGCAAGTTCCAGGGCGGTTTCCTCGTTGTCTCCGCCCGGGTAGAAAATGCCCGCGTGTGAGCGGTTTTTGGGCGTGGGGAGATGTTTAATCTCTAATCCGGCGACTTTCTTTCTAGCCGACCCGGCGTTGATTCTGGCGAATCGCCCACTGCGTTTAAGCGCAAGTTTTGCGCCCATGGCTTTCTGAACTTTCTCTATTTGACGAACTGTCGGCGTTTCTTTCCCGAAAAACTCCAGCCAATTGACCGAAAGGGACTGCTCGCCGGGACGAATCGCGAAAGCGCCGGGGGAGGGCTCTCCATCCACGATGTTGCTCGGCTTGCAATACCGCAGGACATGGTCGGAATCGGGAATGTCTTGTTTGGTTTTTAACCCGCCCACCGGTCGACACCTTCCCTTTGCAGCGTGCCGATGACTTTGGCGATTGTGCCCCTGCCGTTGAGTCGGTATCGCCCCCCCGAATCGCCATCCGCAGGCCCGATAAAGGCGAAAGTCGCGCGCTCGCCGTCCAGAGGCTGCACCAACAGATGTTTGTCATCGGCAATTCGCCACTCAACCGCCAAGGTGCCTCTGGGGAAAATGCCAATTCTTGGCTCGCCCAGTTTCTGAAAGTTGCACATGAGTTTGACGAATCCCCGAGCCGATTCCAGCGACAGCGGTTC
Source organism: Gammaproteobacteria bacterium (assembly GCA_028817405.1). Lineage (GTDB taxonomy): Bacteria > Pseudomonadota > Gammaproteobacteria > Arenicellales > Poriferihabitantaceae > JAHRAW01. The sequence goes on along the minus strand of JAPPPS010000027.1, from coordinate 15,429 downwards.
ATCGCCATCTTCAAGGTCATCCGCAAACCACAAATCGATAAGACGGGCGGCGGATTTGCCGAAACCTCGACTCTTTAAAGACGACAAGAGTTCATCAAAACCCGCCGCCGCGCCCCAACTCCGCGCGGCGGAATAGGCGACGGCGACTCCTTCGGCGACGGTGTCAGAGTTTTCGTGTTCGGTTGACATGGCGCGGTTATAGCAAATTTGCGGCGCGAAAACAGCCGGCGCGCTCAATTGGATTGGCGCGATTCGGGCGATTCCGCCAGCCAGGCGGCGCCGCGGACGCCGCTGGAGTCGCCGTGCGCGGCTTGGCGAATCGGGGTGTGGAATTCGCCGCCGAAAATCCACGGGCGCATCAACGCCGGCAACTGGCGGTATAAAAAAATCATGTTCGACATGCCGCCGCCGAGGACGATGACATCGGGGTCGAGGATGTTCACCATCATCGCCAAACCGCGCGCCAAACGGTGCGCGTACCGGCGGCGCGCGGCGACCGCTTCGGCGACATCAACATCGGCGGCGACGGTGATGCCTTCGGCCGCGGTGGTCGTGCCGGCGGGGGCCACGGAATTGCCGGCCCCGCCGCCGGCCCCAACCACACCATCATCCGCCCCGGCCCCAGTCACCCCATCGCCCCCGTCACCGTCCGCCCCGGCCCCCTCCGCCGCGGCCGCAATATCGCGGGCGGTGATGCGCCGGCCGGTGGCGCGCTCATAATCGTTTTCCATGCCGGTGCCGGACACGAAGGTTTCCATGCAGCCGCGCCGGCCGCAGTAGCAGCGCGGGCCGGGATACTCGCGCGCCGACGGCCACGGCAGCGGCGCGTGCCCCCATTCGCCGCGGATGCGGTTGGGGCCGGTAACCACGCGCGCGTTTACCGCGATGCCGCCGCCGACGCCGGTGCCGAGGATGACCGCGAACACCGTGCCGGAGCCGGCGGCCGCGCCGTCGGTGGCCTCGGACAACGCCAGGCAGTCGGCGTCGTTGGCGAACCGCACCTCGCAGTCCAACGCGCGGCGCACATCGGCGGGGAACGGGCGGCCGTTCAGGCACACGGTGTTGCTGTTTTTAATTAGGCCGGCGCGGGTGGCGGTGCCGGGCATGGACATGCCGACGCCGGCATCGCGCCCGGCATCGCCGGCTTCCCGGCGCAAGCGCGCGGTTAAGTCGGCGAGTGCGCGCAAGATGTCGTCGTACGCGGCCGGGGTGGCCACGCGCCGACGGTGCGCGATTTCGCCGGACGCCGCCATCAAGACGCCCTCCATTTTGGTGCCGCCTAAGTCGATGCCGATGCGGAAGGCGGCGCGACCGCGACTGTCGCCGGCGGGGACGCGACCGTCGCCGCCACGGCCAGGGCCGGGGCCACGGTCGCCGCCATGGCCGGGGCCACGCTCGCGACCACGGCCACCGTCCCCACCGAAAAGATTATCGCGGTTTGACATCGCCCCACGGTGTCGGCATTATTCGGGCGCGCCGGGCCACCGGGCGGTGGTCGCGCGCGCTACTTTCCACCCTTTTCACCGGTTCCACCGGTTCCGCCGGTTCCGCCGTTTCCGCTGTTTTCACTTTCTCATCCACGGAGTTCGCCATGAAATTATCCGCCATTTTACCCGCCCGCGCATCCCGCGCGGCGGCCGCGTTCGTCATGCTTGCCATGTTCGGCGCGGCGCAAACCGCGCACGCGCAAATCGGCGCGTGCTTAATCACCAAGACCGAAACTAACCCGTTTTTCGTCAAAATGAAACAAGGCGCGCAAAAACGCGCGGCCGAACTCGGCATCGAATTGAATTCCTACGCCGGGCGCATCGACGGCGACAACGAGAGCCAGGTCAAGGCGATTGAAACCTGCATCGCGGGCGGCGTCAAGGGCATTCTCATCACGCCGTCCAACACCAAAGCCATCGTGCCGTCGGTGCAACAAGCGCGCGACGCCGGCATTTTGGTGATTGCGCTGGACACGCCGCTGGAGCCGATTAGCGCCGCCGACGCCACCTTCGCCACCGACAACTTCCGCGCCGGCGAACTCATCGGCCAGTGGGCGCGCGCGGCCATGGGCAGCGAAGCCGCCAACGCGCGCATCGCGCTGCTGGACTTGGATGTCAGCCAGCCGTCGGTCGGCGTGCTGCGCGACCAAGGTTTTATGCAGGGCTTCGGCATCGACTTAGGTGACCCGAACAAATGGGGCGACGAGACCGACCCGCGCATCGTCGGCCACGATGTTACCGCCGGCAACGAGGAAGGCGGCCGCCGCGCGATGGAGAATCTCCTGGCCATCGACCCGCGCATCAATGTGGTGTATACGATTAACGAGCCGGCCGCCGCCGGGGCCTACGAGGCGTTGAAGTCGGTCGGGCGCGAGCGCGATGTGCTCATCGTGTCGGTGGACGGCGGCTGCCCCGGCGTCGCCAACATCAAGGCCGGGGTCATCGGCGCGACTTCGCAGCAGTATCCGCTGCTGATGGCGTCCAAAGGCATCGAGGCGATTCACGCGTGGGCGAGCAGCGGCGCGAAGCCGGCCAACACCCCGGGCAAGGACTTCTTCGACACCGGCGTGAAGTTGGTCACCGACCGCCCGGTCGCCGGCGTGGAGTCCATCGACACCGACCAAGGCACGGCGTTGTGCTGGGGGTGATTCGTTGATTCGCAATTCCTGACGGTGGGGAAACCGGGCGCGCGCGGGCCATGTTTCTCACCGTTCAGGAAGGCGGCGACTCCGCGCGCCGGCGGTATGTTGTTCGATTTCTCGCCGAGTCAATTAAAGACTCTGGACTCCGGTTGCCACCAGAGTGACGGTGAAAACAGCCGGCGAGCGTGACGGTGAAATCTGCCGGCGAAGTGACGGTGAAGCGGCCGGCGATGGTGACGGTGAAAACAGCCGGCGAAAATGACTGATAACCCACAATCGTATCGAGCCGACGGTGACGGTACCGGTGTCGGTACCGGTGACGGTGCTGGTGCCGGTGACGGTGCCGGTGCCGGTGCCGGCAACACCGTCGCCGCCGCCGCGGTCCACGCCCCGGCCCATGAACCGCCGCTGTGGCGGGTCCGGCATTTCTTCCACCGTCACCCCGAGGCGGTGCCGCTGTTCGTGTTGCTGTGCTCATTGGCCGGCTTCGGCCTCGCGCTCGGCGGCAAGTTCTTCTCGCCGTTCGCGCTCACATTAATTCTGCAGCAAGTCGCGGTGGTCGGCATCGTCGGCGCGGCGCAGACGCTGGTCATCCTCACCGCCGGCATCGACCTGTCGGTGGGCGCGGTGATGGTGCTGTCGTCGGTGGTCATGGGGCAATTCACCTTCCGCTACGGCCTGCCGCCGGCCGCGGCCGTGGCGTGCGGCTTCGCGGTCGGCGCGCTGTGCGGGGCGGTCAACGGTTTCTTGGTGGCGCGCGTGCGCCTGCCGCCGTTCATCGTCACGCTCGGCATGTGGCAAATCGTGCTGGCGACCAACTTTTTATACTCCGCCAACGAGACCATCCGCAGCCAGGACATCGCGGCGCAGGCATCGCTGCTGCAGTTCTTCGGCGGCAAAGCGCAACTCGGCGGCGCGGTTTTCACCTACGGCGTCATCGCCATGGTGGCGTTGGTCGCGGGCTTGCAATACGCGCTCACGCGCACCGCCTGGGGCCGGCATGTGTACGCGGTCGGCGACGACCCGCAGGCGGCGCAGTTGGCTGGGGTGAGCGCGCGGCGGGTGTTGTTCTCGGTGTATATCTTGGCCGGTTTGATTTGCGCGCTGGCCGGCTGGGTGCTCATCGGCCGCATCGGCTCGGTGTCGCCGACCGCGGGCCAGTTCGCCAACATCGAGTCGATTACCGCGGTGGTCATCGGCGGCGTGTCGCTGTTCGGCGGGCGCGGCTCAATTGCCGGCATGCTGTTCGGCGCGCTGATTGTCGGCGTGTTCTCGCTCGGCTTGCGATTGCTCGGCGCGGACCCGCAGTGGACTTATCTCCTCATCGGCTTGCTGATAATTCTCGCCATCGCCGCTGACCAATGGATTCGGGCGTTGGCGCGTTGAGCATGCGATTTCAATGAACGCTACCGTCGACTCCGTCGCCCCCGTCGATGCCGCCGGCTCCGTCGACTCCACCGTCGCGCTCATGAGCGCGCGCGGCCTGCGCAAACGATACGGCAATGTAACCGCGCTCGACGACGCCGACTTCGAGTTGCGGCGCGGCGAAATTCTCGCGGTCATCGGCGACAACGGCGCCGGCAAATCGACGCTGATTAAGATTCTCTCCGGGGCCGAGCAGCCGGACGACGGTGAGATGCAACTCGATGGCGCGCCGGCGCGGTTCGACTCGCCGGCCGCCGCGCATGCGGCCGGGGTTGAGACGGTGTATCAAAACCTCGCGCTGTCGCCGGCGTTGTCGATTGCCGACAATTTATTTCTTGGGCGGGAAATTCGCCGACGCGGCCTCGCCGGCAAATGGCTGCGCATGCTTGACCACCGGGAAATGGAACGGCAAGCGCGGCGCAAACTCTCCGACCTCGGACTCCTGACGATTCAAAACATCCGCCAGACCGTCGAGACCTTGTCCGGCGGCCAGCGCCAGGGCGTGGCCGTGGCCCGCGCCACCGCATTCGGCGGGCGCATCATCATCATGGACGAGCCGACCGCGGCCTTGGGCGTCAAAGAATCGCGCCGCGTGTTGCGCTTGATTCGCGACATCAAATCGCACGGTTTGTCGGTGGTGTTGGTGTCGCACAACATGCCGCATGTGTTTGAAGTCGCGGACCGCATTCACATCCACCGTCTCGGCCGGCGCTTGTGCGTGATTCGCCCCGGCGACTATTCCATGGACAACGCGGTGGCGTTTATGACCGGCGCAAAACCAGCGCCGAGTTAATCACCGTCGCAGCAAAAACTCCATCAACGCCTTCTGCGCATGCAGACGGTTTTCCGCCTGGTCCCACACCACGCTCTGCGGCCCGTCAATCACCTCGGCCGCGACTTCAAAACCGCGGTACGCCGGCAGGCAATGCATGAACAGCGCATCATCCGCGGCGCGCGCCATCAACGTTTGGTCAACGCAGAAGCCGGCGAACGCGGCCTCGCGCGCGGCCTTCTCGGCCTCCTGGCCCATGCTGAACCAACTGTCGGTCACCACCAAATCGGCGTCGGCCACGGCCGCGGCCGGCTCAAAGCCCAACGCAATGTGCGCCGCGCAGGCCGCCGCATGTTCGGCGTCCGGCGCATAACCGGCCGGCGTGGCGATGGCGAGGTGGAAGTCCAACTGGCGGGCCGCGTTCATCCACGAATGGCAGACATTGTTGCCGTCGCCGACCCACGCCACGCGCCGCCCGGTCAAGTCGCCGCGCGCCTCAAAATAAGTTTGAATGTCGGCTAACATCTGGCACGGATGATTGAAGTCCGACAGCGCGTTGATGACCGGCACCGTCGCGTATTCGGCCATCCGTTGCACGCGTTCATGCGCGCCGGTGCGCATAACAATCAACCGCGCCATGCGCGAGAGAACGCGCGCGGTGTCTTCGACCGGCTCGCCGCGCGCCAGATGCGAGTCGGCCGGGGCGATGAAAATCGCGTGGCCGCCCAACTGCGCGATGCCGGTCTCGAACGACATCCGGGTGCGCGTCGACGATTTCTCGAACACCAGCGCCGCGGTTTGATTGCGCAGCAGGTCGGCGGTGGCGTCGGTCGCGTCGCCGCGTTTCATCTGCACCGCGCGCGCAACCAGTTGCCGCAACTCAACCGCTGACACATCCATCAGCGAGAGATAATGGCGAATCGGTTTCATGGCTTAACAATTCCTCCGTCGCAAAACAAAACAAAACAACGCCGTAGCGCGGCGCACTGAACGGTGATTGTATGCAACCGCCCGCGCCATGCAAGGCCGGCGCAGAATCCCTATAATCGCGCCCCCACCAACCACCACCGTCACCGTCATGTCCGCCATCAAAAAAACCGTGCTCGCCTATTCCGGCGGCCTCGACACCTCGGTCATTCTCAAATGGCTGCAAGAAACTTACGCCTGCGAAGTCGTCACCTTCACCGCCGACATCGGCCAGGGCGAGGAACTGGAATCGGCGCGCGTCAAAGCGCATGAATGCGGCGCCGCGGCCGTGTATGTCGAGGACTTGCAGGAGGAATTCGCGCGCGATTTCGTCTTCCCCATGCTGCGCGCCAACGCCGTTTATGAAGGCGAATATCTGCTCGGCACCTCCATCGCCCGGCCGCTGATTTCCAAACACATGGTGCGCATCGCGCGCGACACCGGCGCCGACGCCATCTCGCACGGCGCGACCGGCAAAGGCAACGACCAAGTGCGGTTTGAACTGAGCGCGTTTGCGTTGAACCCGGACATTCAAGTCATCGCGCCGTGGCGGGAATGGGACTTAAGTTCGCGCCGCGACTTGATGAACTACGCGCGCGCGCACGGCATCGAAGTCGAGACCGACGCGGCATTGGAAGCGCGCGGCGGCGAGTCGCCGTATTCCATGGACGCCAACTTGTTGCACATCTCGTACGAAGGCGGCGAGTTGGAGGACCCATGGCGCGCGCCGGCCGATGAAATGTGGCGGTGGACAACTTCGCCGCGCGAGGCCCCGGACGAAGCGCAAGAGATGCTGCTGAGTTACAAAGCCGGCGATGTATGCGCGGTTGACGGTGAAGCGTTGAGCCCGGCGCAAGTGATGCGCAAGTTAAACGCGGCCGGCGCGCGCCACGGCATCGGCCGCGCCGACATCGTCGAGAACCGCGCCATCGGCATGAAAAACCGCGGCTGCTACGAGACCCCGGCCGGCACCATCATGCTGAAGGCGCACCGCGCGATGGAATCGCTGACCCTCGACCGCGAAGTCGCGCACTTGAAAGACGAACTGATGCCGCGGTACGCCAAACTGATTTACAACGGCTTCTGGTTCAGCCCTGAGCGCCGCATGCTGCAAACGATGGTCGACGCATCTCAATCGACGGTGAACGGCGAAGTAAAAATCCGCCTCTACAAAGGCGCGGTGGACATCCTCGGCCGCCGCTCCGCCGATTCCTTATTCGACGAAAAAATCGTCACCTTCGAACACGACGCCGGCGCCTACAACCAATCCGACGCCGCCGGCTTCATCCGCCTGAACGCCCTCCGCCTAAAACTCGCCGCGCGACGGTAACGCGAAGAATCCAACCGAGGAAAATCAAATGAAACATCCGCTCAACCAGATTCTGTTCGGCCCTCCCGGCACGGGGAAAACTTACAACACGGTTAACCACGCGCTGGCGATTATCGAGGGCAAGCGAGTCGAGGATATCGAGCGGGAAAATCGCGCCTCGGTTAAGGAACGCTTTGAGCGATTGAAGCAATCCGGGCAGATTGCGATGGTCACTTTCCATCAAAGTTTCGCCTACGAGGACTTCATCGAAGGAATCAAGCCGGTTTTGGAGGACGATTCCGACAGCGTGAAGTATGAAATCGTCGACGGGGTTTTCAAGCAAATCGCAAACCGGGCGCGTGAAAATATCGGGGACTCTTCTCAAGAGACCGAGACATTCGATTTGGATGTGTTGTTGCAAGATTTTGCGCAATACATTAACGAAAAATCGGAACAAGGTGAGGCCATTAAACTGTACCAAGATTCCCAAGATTCCAAATACTCCCACCGAATTTTGCGCGCGGAGACATCCAGTCACGGCGGGGTGCGATTCGTCTTGAATTCGGACAGGATGGTAAATGAGATGAGAGTATCGTCAAGAACAATCCGACTGAAATATCGGGATTTCTTGTCCGGAGAAATCGCCGGTTATCGGGACATAAAGCCGATTTACAAATCGCAGTCCAGTTATCATGGGCTGGCGATATACATTTGGGACTTGATGCGGAGAATGAAATCGTATCAAGACGAAGAATGGCGAACCGTCAACAAATCCGTGCAGAAACGGCAGAACTATGTCCTCATCATCGACGAAATCAACCGCGGCAACATCGCCAAGATATTCGGCGAGTTGATTACCCTGATTGAGCCGAGCAAGCGACTCGCGGCGGTCGATGCGGCTACGGTGACTTTGCCGTACTCGAAAGACGAGGAAGATCCTTTCGGCGCGCCCGACAACCTCCACATCATCGGCACCATGAACACCGCCGACCGTTCCATCGCCCTGCTGGACACCGCGCTACGGCGGCGGTTTGAGTTCGTGGAAATGATGCCGCAACCGAATCATCCGGACATCAACTCGGACATCGACGGCGTGAACTGCCGGGAAATGTTAGCCGCAATTAACAAACGCATCAGCGTGCTGCTCGACCGGGAACACCAAATCGGACACAGTTATTTAATCGGCGTCCGCGACATGACGGAACTGGCGCGCGTATTCCAGCACCGAATCATGCCGTTGCTGCAGGAATATTTCTATGACGACTGGGAGCGAATCTATCTGGTGTTGAACAAAAACGCTTTCGTTCGCGCGCGCAAGACCGACGAGGATTTATTCGCCGGCGCGGAAACGGTGGACGCCGACCGTTCGTTTTACGAATTGCTCGACGCCAATGATGCGAACTGGAAGGCGCCGGATAACTACCGCAAAATCTACGCCAATACACCGCCGCAGCCGGATGATGGCGATGACTGAACCGCTGGTTTTCCGGGAGCACGACGAAATCACCGGCATCGGCAAACACGCGTTCGCCGACCTCAAAGCGTTTGCGCTGGAGAATCAACACGATGCAGCCGGCAACCGCCGCCCGGTTCTGGAATGGCGCAACGGCAAGTTAAAGGCGCGCAACTATGTCGGGCTGATTCAAACCCGCGCCGGCGCGACGCTGGAGATTCTGCCTAAGGTGGATTTGGTCGCCGGTGACGACGCGGAGACGAAACTCGTGTTCCTGCAGATGCTGCGCGCTTGGCGCGGCATCAACGAAGCGCAGTTGAGCGAAGGCGGCATTCGCGCCATGCGCCGGTTCAACATGCTGGAAATTTTCGCGCGGTTGTTTTTGGAAAACCTGCGCCATCTCACCAAGCGCGGCTTGGCGATGCATTATCAGATGGTCGAGGAGAATCTGCCGCGCCTGAAAGGCCGCATTGTGTTCGCGCCGCATCTCAACGCAAACATCGCCAACCGCGCCAGATTTTATGTGCAATACGACGACTTCAACGCCAACCGCCCGGCTAATCGTTTGATTCACAGCGCCATCGATAAACTGAATCCGATGCTGCGCGAGACCGCCAACCGTACGCTGCTGCGCCAAATGAAGATTTGTTTCAGCGAAGTGCCGGTGTCGCAAAACTACGCCGATGACTGGCGCAAACATAAAATCGACCGCGCCATGCGTCACTACCGCGCGGTGATGCAGTGGGTCGGCGTGTTTTTGTTCGGGCGCGGCTTGGTGACTTTCGCCGGCGCGCATGTCAACCGCTGCCTGCTGTTTCCGATGGAGCAACTGTTCGAGGACTTTGTCGCCAAGAGTTTTCGCGCGCACCAGAATCATTTCAGCGTGCATGCGCAGGCGGCGGGGAAATATCTGGCGACCACCGGCGACGGCAAAGAGGTGTTTCAGTTGCGCCCGGACATGCGGCTATGCGCGCGCGGCCGAACGCGGTTTATTTTGGACGCCAAGTGGAAGCGCATCAACGAAGCGGGCGACGACCCCAAACGCGGCATCAGCCAGGCCGACATGTATCAGTTATACGCCTACGGCAAAAAATATCAGTGCAATACGGTGGCGTTGATTTATCCGCAAACGGCGCAGTTCGCGCGGCCGGTCGATTACTTCTTTGACCCCGACTTGCGCCTCGTCTGCCTGCCGTTTGATGTGACCGACCCGCGCCGCAGCGTTCAAGACAGCATCAACCGCTTGCGCGCTGATTGAATGTCTTACACCCATGAACTCCGCGGTTGAAGGCGGCGCGGTGGCGCGCGGGGTGGCCGGGCGCTTGAGCCATCGGCGGGTGTGGGCGTTGGCCGGGCCGATGATTGTTTCCAATATCTCGGTGCCGCTGGTGGGGGCGGTGGATACGGCGGTGGTCGGGCATTTGCCGCAGGCGCATCATATCGGCGCGGTGGCGTTGGGCGCGCTGATTTTTACTTTCCTGTATTGGGGTTTCGGTTTCCTGCGCATGGCGACCACCGGCATCGTGGCGCGCGCGGTCGGGGCCGGCGATGCGCGCGCGTTGTCGAACACATTGCTGCGCACATTGCTGCTGGCGTTGTTGTTCGGCGCGACGGTGATTGCGCTCAGCCGGCCGCTGATTGCGCTGGCGTTGTTGTTGCTCGACAGCAGCGCTCAAGTCGAACGATTGGCCGGCGAGTACGCGCGCATTCGCGTGTGGAGCGCGCCGGCCGCGTTGTGCGTTTATGTTTTCACCGGCTTGTTCATCGGCATGCACAACACCCGCGCCGCGTTGGGTTTGGTTTTGATTCTCAACCTCACCAACATGGCGCTGGACTTTTTGTTCGTGCCGCTGCTGGGATTCGGCGTGGCCGGCGTGGCGTGGGCGACGCTCATCGCGGAGTACACCGCGCTCATCGCCGGCGCATGGATGCTGCGCGCCGACATTCGCCGCGCGTTAATGTCGGTTCGCCGCGCCGAAGTGCTGGAGTCCGCGGCGATGCTGGAACTCATGCGCGCCAACGGTCACATCTTCGCGCGCACTTTATGTTTGATGTTCTCATTCGCGTGGTTCACCGCGCAGAGCGCGCGATTGGGCGAAGTCGCGTTGGCCGCCAACGCCATCCTACTGCACTTGCAGAGCATCATGGCGTACGCATTGGACGGCTTCGCGCATGCGGCCGAGGCGCTGGCCGGCAGCGCGTACGGCGCGCGGCGGCGGGCCGCGTTTCGCCGCGCGGTCAGGTTGACCACGCTCTGGGCCGCGGTGTGCGCGGGCTTGGTCAGCGTCGCTTACTTGGCGTTCGGCGAAGCGTTGCTCGGCTTGTTCACCGGCATCGACACGGTGCTGCAAACCAGCGCGCGTTATCTGCCGTGGATGGCCGCCATGCCGTTGTTGTCGGTGTGGAGTTTTCAACTCGACGGTATCTTCATCGGCACCGGCCACACCCGCGCGATGCGCGATGCGATGCTGCTGTCGACGGCCGCGTATTTGGCGTTGGTCGCGCTGCTGTTGCCGTGGCTCGGCAACCACGGTTTGTTCCTCGGCCTGGCCGCGTTCATGCTGATTCGCGCGCTGACTTTGTGGCGGTATTACCCCGGCGTTTGCGCGGCGATGGAAACGGTGGATGGCGACGGTGGATAGAATTGATTCAAGCGCGACGGTTGTTGCGTTTAACTTTCGCCGCTACTTAACTGTCGCGCGTTTTAACCGTCGCCGTCACCGTCACCGTCGCGCATCTTAACCGTCACCATCACCGTCACCACCAAGCGCCACTTTGGCTTGGCGAAACTCGGCCGCCAATGGCCGATGCAGCGGGTTGCCGGCGACGGTGAATTGTTCGATGAGTTGACGGTTATCCGCGGCCCGGCGACCGTCGCGCAGAACGAGACTGTTCTCAAAACCAATGCGCGCATGCCCGCCGAGTCGCGCGGCCTCAGTTAAACACGCAAACTCATGCGCGCCGAATGCGCATGCCATCCACGGTGTTTCCGCCGGCAGCGCATCGACCATGCGCCGGAGTTTGTCGAGCGCGGATGTCTCGATGGCATCCGGTTCGCGTTTGCCCGCCACTAACAGTACCGAATGCCGCCCGGCCGGAATGATTCCGCGCGCGCGCAGGGCGTGGTATTCGGCGATGTCGGCGGCGGAATAGACGATGTATTGCGCCAAAATTCCGCGCGCATGGAGGCGGCCGAACAACGGCGCGGCCGCGCGCGCATCGGCGTCGTTGCCGGCCAGTTCGCGCACCGCGAGCGAGATGCCGTCGACGCCATCGACGCCGGCGCCGTCCGCGCCGATGAGTGCATCCACCGCCCGGCGTTGCGCCGCCGCATCGTAAACGCCGGCCGCTTCGCTGGTGCATTGCAGGAAAAGTTCCCCGCCGACGCGCGCGCGGATGGCGGCGATGGCGGCGCGGTAGGCGGCGGCGTCGAGAGTGTGGCGGCCGGCCCGGTCGCGCACATGCAAGTGCAGCATGCGCGCGCCGGCGTCGAGAACCGCGGCCGCGGCCTCCGCCAACTGCGCGGCGGTGAGCGGAATCGCGGGGTGGTCGGCGCGGGTTTTGTACGCGCCGTTTGGGGCGGCCGCGATTAACAGCGGGCCGGCGACGGGGTTTTCGGCTGGGGCCGGACCCGGTGCCGCGGCCGGGCCCGGGGCCGGTGCCGGTGCCGAGGCTGGGCCCGGGCCCGTGGCCGGTGCCGTGGCCGGTGCCGGTGCCGCGGCCGGTGCCGAGTCCGCAGCCGATGAAAGTCGTTCGCCGATGTCCAACTAAGCCAGCGCGGCGTCGATGGCGCGCGCGAGTTTGTCCGCCAATTCCTCGATGTGCGCGGGCGCGCAGATGAACGGCGGCGCCAGAAGAATGTGGTGGCCGTTTTCACCGTCGATGCAGCCGCTGCCGGGGTAAATCATCAGTCCCAAGTCCATCGCCGCGGCCTTCAGCCGCGCCGGCAACGCCGGCCCCGGCGGGAACGGCGCGGCGGTTTCGCGGTCGGCGACCAACTCAATGCCGGCGAAAAGTCCGCGCCCGCGGATGTCCCCGACATGCGGATGCGCGCCCAACTTTTGCCGCAGCAACGCGAATAATTGCTCGCCGCGCGCGCGCACATTGTCCAGTAAGTTGTCGCGCTGAATGGTCTCCTGCACCGCCAGCGCCGCGGCCGCGGCCAGCGCGTGGCCGAGATAGGTGTGGCCGTGCGCGAACGCGCCGGAGCCGCCGGCGATGGCATCAAAAATCCGCGCGTCCATGAGCGTCGCGCCGATGGGCTGGCTGCCGCCGCCCAAGCCCTTGGCGACGGTCACCAAGTCGGCGCGCGCGCCCTCGGCCGTGTGCGCGTATAAATCGCCGGTTCGACCCATGCCGCACATCACTTCGTCGAGAATCAACAAGATACCGTGACGGTCGCAGATGTCGCGGATGCGGCGGAAGTAACCCGCCACCGGCGGCACCACGCCGGCGGTCGCGCCGACCACGGTCTCGGCGATGAAGCCGATGACGCGGCGCGCGCCGACCGCCAAAATTTTCGCCTCCAATTCGTCGGCCGCGCGCATGCCGTAGTCGGCCTCCGATTCGCCGGCCGCGCGCTCGCGGTACGCATAGCACGGCGCGATGTGTTCGACGCGCATCAGGAGCGGCTGATACGGCGCGCGCCGCTGCGCGTTGCCGCCGACCGCCAGCGCGCCCAAGGTGTTGCCGTGGTAACTCTGGCGGCGCGCGATGAACAAGTCGCGCTGCGTCTCGCCGGTCTCGATAAAATACTGGCGCGCGAGTTTGAGCGCGGCTTCCATCGCCTCCGAGCCGCCGCTGACCAAGTAGGCGTGGCTCAAGTTATCCGGCGCATGCGCGATGAGATGCTCGGCCAATTTCTCGAGCGCGGCGGTGGTGAAAAACGCGGTGTGCGCATAACTCAACTTTGCCAACTGCGCGCGCAACGCCTCGGCCACGGCCGGGTGGTTGTGCCCCAAACACGACACCGCCGCGCCGCCGCAACCGTCCAGATACTTTTTTCCGGCGGCGTCAATTAAGTACGGGCCGTCGCCGCCGACCGCTTCCGGCAGGTGGAGTTTAGTGTGACGGTGCAGGACTTTTGTCATGGCTCTCGTGATGCGCGGCGGTTGTGGCGGGGATTTTACATAACTGGGCGGGAAACGGCGGCGGACTCGACCGTGACCGTGAACTCGACCGCGGCCTCGACCGTGAACGCGACTGCGACCGTGAACTCGACCGCAACCGCTAATCCGCCAAGTGAAGCACCTCCTTGCCCGCGTCAACGCCGCCCAACGCGCGCGCCAATCCGCCGCCCGGCTGCGCGTAGCCGACCACGATGCGCGCCGCGACGGCGAGCATGAACTCGTTGCGGCGGCGCGCCGTGGCCGCGGTGATGCGCGCGGCGGAGGCGGGGAACGGACTAACCATCAGCAGCCGACCGTCGCGCAGGGCGCGGCGCACGGCCGGCGCATGGCGCTTCGGCAAAGCGCGCGCGGCGGCGAGAATGAGCGGCTGCTCACCGCCCAACAAAATCTCCAGCACATCGCGCTCCAGCGCCGAATGAAAGCCGGAAATCACGCATTCCCCGCGCCCGCGCGCCGCCCGCGCCCAGTCGTAAATCCGCAGCACCGCGCCGGCCGGGTAGTTGCGCGAGCAAAGAAACGCGGTCTTGGCGCAGTCGATAACCGCGGCGTTGCCGAGTGCGGCGACCGGGTTGTGCCAGCCGGGGACGGTTAGCGTGGGCATCCTGCCGGGGTTTCTGTGGTTTCAGTTTGGAAGCGGGCCGGCGTTCTGGCGCAGCGATGGGCGGCGCGCCGGGTGGTTTCAGTGGCGCTTCGCGGAATCGAGTAGGGCGCTCACGCCAGATTCTCGAGTCGCGGCTTGCCCTGCCGGATTTGCTCCTGCAACCAGGCAAACGCGTTCTCGCGGGTGGTGCGAAAGCCGATTTCCTTGATATGCCCCTTGTTCAAACCCGGCCGCTGCTTGAGGTCGGCCTCGCACAGGTCCGGGTCGTAGGTAATCCCAACATGGACAATTTTGTTGCCCATCTTGAAATAATACTGGTAGGTGTCTCTATAAGTCGGCATGGTCGAATTCCCCATTGAAATCGGCCGGCCGGCGCGCCGGGCGATTTCGATGGTGCTTCGCAGAATTCAGCACTGCGCTCACGCCACGCCCTCAAGACGCGGTTTGCCCTTCCGAATTTGCTCCTGCAGCCAGGCGTTGGCGTTCTCGAAAGTGGTGCGATAGCCGATTTCCTTGACATGCCCCTTGCTCAAACCGGGCCGCTGCCGGATTTTCGCCTCGCTGAAGTCCGGGTCGTAGGTGATGCCGGCATGGACAATCTTGTTGCCCATCTTGAAATAATACTGATAGGTGTCTCTATAGGTCGGCATGGTCGGAGCCCTCCGGGAGCGAGTCGATGACGGCGTTGGCGATTTCCACGAACTTGATTATATCCAAGTGCGCGCGGGTATTTCTACCCCGATTGACGCTGCGGATGGTCATGCGGTCGGTGTAGACGCGCTTGGCGCTCGGTTTTGGAGCGCGATGCCACGGCGCCTCGTAAGGCAAAATTTCCTTCGCGTGAATCACCGAATTACACGCCCGCCTGAAAGTCAGCGGCTCCTTCGCGCGGTTGGGGAAATCGGACCAGTATTCCCCGCATCTTGCGCGGTTGAACGCCCCTTGTTTGTGGTCCAGCAGATTGCGCATCGCGGTCGCCACCCAGAGCATCAGCCGCCGCACTTCGTTGTCGTAGAACGCTTGCGTCCAGCGCGTCATGCCGGGCGCATCGGCGATGGCGCGGTCAGCCAGCAGCAAGCCCATCACAAGATACAAATCCCGGCGCAGCGTCGGCATATCGACGATTGGTTGGTTCGCTTCCATGT
>JAPPPS010000132.1 GCA_028817405.1 Gammaproteobacteria bacterium | reverse complement strand
CAACCCCGGCGCCGGCCGCCCCGCCCACGCCGCCCACGCCGCCCACGCCGCCCACCTCGGCCCCGCCGGGGAACGGGCCCGGGGCCGCGCCGCCGCCGCGGCCCCGGCCGGCCGCGGCCAAAAACTCGGCTGGAGGCCAGGCCCCGGTGCCGCGCTCACCGTCACCGTCGTCACCGTCGCCGCGCCCGTCGCCGCCGGCCAGGGCCGGCAAGTCCGCAGCCGCGTCGCCGCCGCCGGCCGTGGCGCAGTCCTTTGCCGCGACTCCGGGCGGGCAACGGCCGGCCGCCGCAAGCGTCAATCCGCCGGGCAAAAAATGCCAGTGGCGGATGGTGATGCCGTGGTCGCGCAGAATCGACATCGCCAAGTAATACTGCGCGACATCGTAGATGTCGGCGCGCAGGCGGCGTTTGCGCTCGGCGTCGAAGGCGGCGAAGAACGCGTCCATGGCGTTCGACTCGCGCAGCAGTTCGGCGCGCGTCCAGATGGCGCCGGTGTAATACTCGCGCACGAAATCACGGTGCAGTTCGATAATCGGCAGGATGTGCGGGTCGAGGTTTTGGTCGAGCGGCGAGTTGTCGTAGTCATGCAAGCGCGCCGGCGGGCTGGCGGCGAGACTGTTCAACACCAGCGAAGTGCTGAAACGGCGGCTCATCATGGTCTCCACTTCCTCGACTTGCGAGGCGGTGCGCGCTTCATGCTCGGCGCGCGAGGCGATGCTGAGGACGATGACGATAATCAGCATCGCCAGGCCGTTGGCGAGGATGTCGACCAAGGCGATGCCGGCGAAATCCGGCAGGCGATTTTTCGCCGGGCGGTGGGTGACGGTGGAGTCGGTGACGGTGAGGTCGCCGGTGACGGTGGAGTCGCCGGCGACGCTCGGTTCCGCGGCCGCGTTCGATTCGGCGACGGTGGCGGTCATGGCAACTCCGCGTGTTCGCGGATGTAGTCGGGGATGTCGTTCAACGCCACCGACTTCAACAGTTCGTTGTCGGCGATGACCCAGCCGATGGTCAGCACCCGCTCCGGCCACAAGCGGCGCAGGCACTCGCGCGCCGCGGCCATGGTCGGCACGCTGCCTTCGAGAATGAAGAACACCAACTGGTCGCCGTCGGTTTGGTAGACGCGGCGGGCGTAGTCGACGAACGCGCCGCCGCCGCACACCGCCTCGGGGCCGACGCTGGCGCCGGTCTCGACGATGCGCAACTCGCCGGGGAAGGTGAGCACCACATAGCCGCTGCCGCCGTCCATGCGCTCGATGCGGTACAAACCGTCCTCGCCGCCGCGCTCCAACCGCTCGCGCTGCGCGGCCTCGGAATACAGGTTGACCACCACCAAAAACACCAGCAGCAGCCCGAAAACGCCGCCGAAAATCGCCATCATCGGCGCGTTGTTTTCCTCTTGGAAGACGCCGCCGGAGGCGCGGGTGGAGAGGGCGCGCGGGCCGGTCATGCGGCGCGGCCGGCGATGGGGGCGACGGTGGTCACGGTAGCGGTCGGTGGAGCCACGGCGGCGACGGTGACGACGGTGGGCGGGGTCGGCGGGGCCACGGTGGCGCTGGCGACGGTGTCGACGACGGTGACGGTGCGACTACGCCTCGCGCGCCGCCTCGCGCGCGCGCCGCTCGAGGGTCGCCAGCAGCCGCTCCTCGCCGCGCTGTACCAACGCCAGCGCCAGGGTCAAAACCACGCTCAGCGACAGCGCAATCAGCGTGGTGTCGAAGGCGATGCCGAGCGGGGCGATGGCGCCGTCCAGGTCGCTGGACAAACTGGCCAGACCGGCGTCCGATGCGATGATGCGGCGGATGCCCTCGGCCGCCAACGAGATGCCGAGCACGGTGCCGATGAAGCCCAGCACCGGCACCGCCCAACTCAAGTAGCGCGGCAGAAGCCACGATTCTTCATGCCGCCGCCACAGCATCTGCAAGCCCTCGGCCAGGTCCGCGGCGTTGGCGGTCAGCGCGTCCAAGCCGGCGGTGAACGGCGACGGGCGCAGCAGCGTCAGGCCCGCGCTCCACCGCGCCAGCGCGCGGCGCAGATACCAACCGTTCCACCACTTGCCGAGCAGCAGCAGCATGCCCCAAAAGAACAGAAGCACGGTCAGCGGCGGGATGATGCCGCGCTCGAGAAAACGCCGGGTAATCGCCTGCGCGTCCGCGCCGCTGCGCGCCAGCCATTCCATGCCGAGCACCAAACTGGCGCACAGAATCAGCGCGGTCAGCAGCGAGGCGATGATGCCGGGCCCGTAAATCAACCGCGCCAGACGCTCGACGCGTTCTTCATGCTCGCCGGCGGCCGCGGCGCTGACCCACAAATTGCAGGCATGCAGCGCCAGCGCGGCCGCGAACATCGGTAGCATGCGCCCGGCCCACGAGCGACTGGCGCCGTCCGCAATCACCTGCCAGGCCGGCACCGCCAACACCAGCGCGACCGCCAACAAGCCGATGCTGCCGAGCGCCAGCAGGCAGGCGAACAACGCGCTGCGCCGGCCCGCGGTCAACCAAGTGCCGGCCAACGCGGCCGCGGCCAAGACCGGCGGCGCGGCCGCGCTCCACAGCGGCAATTCCAGCACGATGCTCAAGTTGAACGCCATCAGCGCCAGAAGAACGAGGTACAGAATCAGCGCCAGACGGGCCGGCCAGTGCAGGGTCATCGGGGGTCTCCGGGGGTCGGGGTTTGGGATTGCGGCCGCGGCGGCGGCTGGTCGAACACCAAGTTGCCTGCGTTCAGCGCGACGAACTGGCGGCTTTTGGCGCGCGCGATGAGGGTGACGCCGAGTTGCTCCGCCAACTCGAAACCCATGTGCGTGGCGCCGTTGCGCGACACCAGCACCGGCACCTCCATCAACGCCGCTTTCATCACGATTTCCGAGGTCAGGCGGCCGGTGGTGTAAAAGATTTTGTCGCGGCCGCGCATGTCGCGCAGCCACATTTCGCCGGCGATGGTGTCCATGGCGTTGTGGCGGCCGACATCCTCGATGAACAACAGCACCTCGCCGTCGCGGCACAAGCCGCAGCCGTGCACCGAGCCGGCCAGGCGGTACGCCCGGTTGTGGCGCGCGACTTGGGCGAGGACGCGGTAAATCGCCGACTGGCGAATTTCCATCGGCGGCAGGCGGTGTTCGTACAGTTTGTCCAGCGTGCAACTCAGCACCGTGCCTTGCCCGCAGCCGGTGGTGACGGTGCGCTTCAACTCGGCCAAGCGCGGCACCCCCGCGCCGCTGACGGTGGCGACTTCCGCGACTTCGCGCCGCCAGTCCACGCGGATGGATTTAATCTGCGCCGGGCGTTCAAACAGGGTTTGGTTGCGCAAGTAGCCGAGCACCAACTTCTCCGGATGCGTGCCGAGGGTCATCAAGGTCACCAGTTCCTGGCCGTCGACTTTGATGGTCAGCGGCAGTTCGCCGACGATGTTGATGGACTGCGCCTCGCCGAACTGGTTGTGCGACGGTACGCGGTGAATGGATTGCAGGCCTTGGTCGCTTAAGACCGGGCCGGGCCGCGGGGCGGGGGCGACGGGGGCGACGGTTGCGGCCGTGGCGTTGACGGCCGCGGGCGTGGCGTTGACGGCCGCGGCCGCGGCGTTGACGGCCGCGGGGACGGCGGCCGTGGCGTCGACGGTCGCTGCTTGGGCGCGGGCGTGGCCGGGGGCTTTCATCGGGCGTGGCGGAGAATCACAACGCGCGAATCATAACCCACTTTGCGCCGCGCGGCATGCGCGGCGGCCGCCCGGCGCGCGTGTATAATCGCGCCAAACAGCACCCGCGGAGCCGCCATGAACGAGCCATCCATGAACATGCAAATCCGGAAATTCCTGAAGAAAGTGGGCATCAATTCGCAGCGCGAAATCGAGGCCGCGTTGCGCCGCGCCGCCGCGCAGGGCGACTTGCCGGCCGGCGCGGAAGTGCCGCTGACCATGACATTAAGCGCCGAGAAGTTGGGCGTGCAGTTGGTGCTCGAGGATGTCCTGCGGGTCGAATAAATCGACCGCGGGCGGGGGTGATTCCGCCGTCGCCACGGTTGATTCCACCGTGGTTGATTCCACCGTCGCTGATTCCACCGTGGTTGATTCCACCGTCGCCGCCCCCGCCGCGTTCACCGCTTGCGCGCGCGAGGCGGCGTTGCCGGTGGCGGTGGTGCTGCAGCGGCGCGTCGCGGGTGGGGAAGCGTGGGCCGGCCCGCAGTGGCAAGCGGTGGCGGTGGTCGCCGGCGAACACTTGCCGCGCCACGCGCAGGCGGTGCTGATTCACGACGACGGCGCATGCCGGCGCACCTTGCACGGCGGCCTGACCTTGCGCTTGCACACCGACGGCGGCGAGGGCTACTGGGTTAATCTGCTCTCGGAATCGCCGTATTTGTTCGTGGTCTGCGAGGAGTCCGGCGACGACGGTGGTGACGGTGACGGCGGCCTCCGCCCGGCTTTCATCACCGCCAACCGCGACGAAGCCAACGGCTACTTGGAAGCCGACCGCGTGGTGCTGCCCGCGCCGATGCCCGCGACCGTGTGCGATTTCGTGGAGCGTTATGTCATCTCGCACTACCGCCCGGCGGCCAAGAAAAAACGCGCGCGCCGCGAATGGGCGGCGGAATCGGACTATGACCAACCGGCCCGGCGCGCCGACTGACGCGCGGTTTCTGCGCCGGTGGTCGCGGCGCAAGGCGGCGGCGGTGGCCGGGGAATCGCCGGCCGCGGCACCGGCCGGGCCGGCCGGGGCCTCCGCGGCCGATGGGGAGGAATTGCCGGCCGCGCCGCGCGATGCCAATGCCGCCGATTCCGCCGATTCCGCCGCCGAACCCGCGCCGCCGCTGCTCACCGACGCCCACATGCCGCCGCTGGAGCGTCTCGACGCCGACAGCGATTTTTCCGGATTTTTGTCGCCGGGGGTGAGCGAAGGATTGCGCCGGCAGGCGTTGCGCAAGTTGTTCCGCAGCGCGATTTTCAACGCCCGCGACGGCCTCGATGACTACGACGACGACTTCCGCCACTTCCCGCCCCTCGGCGACCACATCACCAGCGACATGAAACACCGCATGGAAATGGAGGCGGAACGGGCAAAGGCGGAGGCCGCGGAGGGCGCGGAATCGCCGGATGAGTCGGCCGAGTCGGAGGAGGAAAGCGTCGCCGACACCGTCGACTCGCCGCCGGACGAATCGGCGGAGTCGCCGGCGCCGACCGAGTCGGCGGAATCGCCGGAGTCGACTGCGCCGCCCGCGCCAACCGACTCCTCGGCCGCGCCGACTCGCTGAGTTTTTGCCGCCATGTCTTCTTACTGGGACGCGCTGGGTTTGCACCTCGCCGCCGACAGCGACAGCGCAAAGTGGCGGCGCGCCGCGCTGGAAGCGGCCGCGTGGTCGCCGCAGCCGACCACCCGCGTTTCCTACACCGCCGCCAACCGCGTTCTCATCGTCGCCGACGCCGCCACCGCGGACCGCATCGCCGCGCAACTGCCGGAAAAAATCCTCGTCTACGCCGCGATTCCGGCAGCGCAAAGCGGCGCAGCCGGGCGCGCCGATTCCTACCACTGCGCGGGCCTGACGGTGCGCGGTTATCTCGGCCGTTTCCGGGCAACTATCGACGGCGATGGGGATGACGGTGATGGCGATGACGGTGATGACGGAAGCCGCAACTTGGCGGAAATTTTCGACATCCGCAGCGGGTTTTTCGACCAAGTGTTGGACTGCGGCGACGCGCCGCTCATCACCGCCGCAATCAAACCGCCGGGTTACTATTTTGCCGCGGCCGGCGCCGATGCGGAGGCGTTAACCGCGGCCGTCGCCACCATTCCAGAGCGCATCGGCGAGTTCGAGAAGCCGAAATATTTCGACTACCACGCCGACATCTGCGCGCACGGTCGCAGCGGCATCGGCGGCTGCACGCGATGCCTCGACGCCTGCCCGACCGACGCGATTGTGTCGCTCGGCGAGCGCGTCGAAGTCAACCCGCACTTGTGCCAGGGCCACGGCGCATGCGCCGCCGCCTGCCCGACCGCCGCCATCGAATATGTTTATCCGCGCGCCGCCGAGCAAATCGAACTGCTGCGCGTGTTGTTGAAAACGCTGCGCGAAAAAAACCGCAACCGCGGCATCACTTTGCTGGTTTTCGATGACGAGAACGGCCGCCCGGCGGTGGCGGCCGCGGCCGCGCAATTGCCCGGCCGCATCCTGCCGTTTGCGGTCGAGGAAATCGGCGCGGCCGGTCTCGACCTCATCGCCGCGGCGTTGGCGTACGGCGCAAACCGCGTGTGCTTGTACGCGCCGGCCGCGCCGCCGCAAGTGCGCGAGTCGCTGCAGCGCGATTTAGGAGTGGTCGCCGCGGTGCTGCAACAAACCGGCTGCGATGCGCGTTACCGCGCCGAAATCATCGATGACTTGGGCGCGTTGGAGCGCGTTGACGGTGCCGTTGACGGTGATGCCGATTCGGGCGCATCCGATGTCATCGAGCCGGTCGCGACTTTCGCCCCGGCCGGCGGCAAGCGCAGCGTGATTCGCGCCGCGCTGTCGTTTTTCAGTGAGATTGGAAACGATGCGCCGCCGACTGCAACCCTGCCGGCCGGTTCACTGTTCGGCAACTTGTCGCTCGATTCCGAGGCTTGCACTTTGTGCATGGGCTGCGTGTCGGTCTGCCCGGCCGCGGCGCTGCAGGCCGGCGGCGATACGCCGGCGCTCAAGTTCATCGAGGGCAACTGTGTACAGTGCGGCATCTGCGCGCGCGCCTGCCCGGAAAACGCGCTCGAGTTGGAATCGCGATTGCATTTCGATGCGCGGTTCACGGCCACGCCGCGCGCGTTGAAACAAGAAGCGCCGTTTTGCTGCATCCGATGCGCCAAGCCGTTCACCACGCGCGCGATGATTGCGCGCATGACCGACAAACTCCAGGGCCACCGCATGTTCGCCACGCCGGAATCGCTGCGACGTTTGCAAATGTGCGAGGACTGCCGGGTGAAAGATTTGTTCGACGGTTAACTTATCGGCGACGCATTTTCGGCGACGACTTCTCGGCGATGCATTTTCGGCGATGCATTGCAACGCGACGGTGGTTTACCGTGCCGCTTGCAGTGCGCCGTTTGATTAAGGCATTATCGCGCCGTCGATTTAAATTATTTGTTGTTTGTCACGCACCGCAATTCATCATGACGCAACCAACCAACCGCGCGGGTTTTGCTGAGCGCCGCATCCGCAAAATGTTGGCGGGGACGGCGGTGGAAATCAACGGCCCCAATCCATGGGACCCGCAAATCAACCACCCGGGGTTTTATAAACGCGTGCTGGCCGGCGGCTCGCTGGCGCTCGGCGAATCGTATATGGACGCGTGGTGGGAGTGCGCGCAACTCGATGAGATGCTCAACAAACTGCTGCGCTCGCCGCGCATCCGCAAGATGAAATTCGCATCGCAACTGACGCCGTTTGTCATGGCGTTGGTCGCCAACTTGCAGAGCAAAACGCGCGCCTACCAAGTCGGCGAAGCGCATTACGACATCAGCAACGAGTTATACCGCGCGATGTTAGACGCGCGCATGGTTTACACCTGCGGCTACTGGCGCGACGCCGGCAACTTGGACGACGCGCAGGAACATAAACTGGAATTGGTGTGCCGCAAACTCAACTTGCAGCCGGGCATGCGCGTGCTGGACATCGGCTGCGGCTGGGGCAGTTTCGCCAAATACGCGGCCGAAAAATACGGCGTGGAAGTGGTCGGCGTGACCGTGTCCAGAGAACAAGTCGAACTCGGCAATACATTGTGCGCCGGCTTGCCGGTGACCTTGCGGCTGCAGGATTACCGCGCCGTTGACGAGCGTTTCGACGCGGTCGTTTCGCTCGGCATGTTCGAACATGTCGGGCATAAAAACTACCGCACTTACTTTCGCATGGCGCAACGCTGCCTGGCCGAACGTGGCCGGTTTCTGCTGCAGACCATCGGCAAAACCGCGGCCTACGCCGGCGTCGACCCGTGGATCGCCAAATACATTTTCCCCAACGGTGAGATTCCGTCTTTGAAGCGCATCGCCGCGGCCATGGAGTCGCCGTTGGTCATCGAAGATGTGCACAACTTCGGCCCCGACTACGACAAAACGCTGATGGCATGGTTCGCCAACTTCGACCGCGCCTGGCCCCGGTTGCGCGCCTCGTTCGCCGACCGCCCGCAACGCTTCTACCGCATGTGGAAATACTACCTGCATGTCTGCGCCGGCGCATTCCGCGCCCGCGACCTGCAACTCTGGCAAATCGTCATCACCAACTCCCCCGGCGAAGGCGCGTACCGGCGCCCGGATATGTGAATTTCCTCCCGCCGACCGCAAGCGCCGGCGCGGCTTTCAACTTTTGTTCAATATACTGAACATTTTTGTTCAATGTATTGAACAAAATTTTTACGCGCGCCGCGTTTGGATTCACCGGAACCAGCGCGCCACGGAGGCGGAAAGAAACGTCTCAACCGACACGCCGCCCTTGCCGACCAGCAGCACCCGGGTCGGTTTGAACTTTTTGGCGAACGCCTCCATGCCGGGGAAAACGCCCGGCGCTTTGCCGCTTTTGACTTCGATGGCGACCAACTTTTTGCCTTTGCGCAGCACGAAATCCACTTCGTGATTGTGATGCCGCCAGTAAAACAACTCGCATTCCCCGCCGGCCGCGGCGTTCAGCAAATGCGCGCCGACCGCGGACTCGGTCAGCCGCCCCAGCGCCGGCCGGTCCGCAAACACCTCGCGCATGGTCATGCCGGACTGGGCGGTTATCAGCGCGGTGTTGAAGACTTGAATCTTCGGCATCGAACGGCGTCTGGCAACCGCGCTGCCGGTGTATTTTTGCAGCCCGGCCAGCGCGCCGGCGCCGGCCAACAAGTCGAGATAGTGAGCGAGCGTGGTGATGTTGCCTTGGTCGTTAAGTTGTCCGGCCAACTTTCTGTACGAGAGAATCTGCCCCGAATAAGCGCAGCCGATTTCGAACAACTGCCGCAGCAGCGCCGGCTTGTCGACGCGGGACAAGAGCAAAACATCGCGCGACACGGTGGTCTCTATCAGGGAATCTTTGATGTAGCGCGACCACCTTTCGGGCTGCCGGATGAACGGCGCGGCGCCCGGGTACGCGCCGTAGAAAAGATAGCGTTTCAAATCCCAGCCGAACGCTTGGCGCATCTCGGTAAAACTCCAATGCGGCAAGTGCAGGGTCTCAAAGCGGCCGGCCAGGCTTTCGGTCAGCCCGCGCCCAATCAACAGCGGCGCCGAGCCGAGCAGCACCACTTTCACCTTGCGCCGCGCGCGCGTGTCCTCGTCCCACAAGCCCTTCACGGTCTCCGACCAGCGCGGAATTTTCTGCACTTCGTCCAGTATCAGCAGCGCGCTTTTGTTCCGCGCCGCGCCGGCCAGCCGCCGCGCCTCTTCCCACTGCGAGGCAATCCAGCCGTCGCCGGCGCGCAGAGTCGGCTCGTCCGCGCTGGCGAAATGCCCGGGCAGTTTGCTGCGCTCCGCCACCTGCATGGCGAGCGTGGTCTTACCCACCTGCCGCGCGCCGGAGATGGACTGAATAAACCGCCGCGGCTCTTTCAGCCGCCGCACCAGTTCGGCGG
The DNA here is from genome assembly GCA_028817405.1 of Gammaproteobacteria bacterium. Classification (GTDB taxonomy): domain Bacteria; phylum Pseudomonadota; class Gammaproteobacteria; order Arenicellales; family Poriferihabitantaceae; genus JAHRAW01. The sequence continues at coordinate 8,162 of JAPPPS010000132.1, read as the reverse complement.
CCTGGGGTCTGATGAATTGGGTGTCCATACGCGGGAATCTACACGGAAAACAAAAAATGTTCAATACATTGAACAAAATTGTTCAGTATATTGAACAAAATTGTACAGCAGCGGAAACGGCAGGCATGCCGCATTTGGATTCACCTGAACCAGCGCGCCACGGGGGCGGAAAGAAAAGGAATCATGCACTTAATTTGCCGACCGGCAACTATGCGGCAGAATATTGAAGAAAAACGCGCGCACCGCGCCGCGAAGTGTTGCACAAAAACCACCTGCGTTGCCGCGACGAACTTTACGGCAATTGAGTCCCGCGGCGATTTGAATCCAAGTTTTTCTATCGTCCGGAATGACGGCTAAAGCCGCCGCGCCAAGTGCACGGTGGTGGCGTGAAAAACGGTCTTGATGCCGCCACTGACAGCGCTGTTAATGGCGGTAACAGTGCTGTTTTTCCCAAAAACATCGCTAATTTTTTCGCCGCTAACGCTGTTTTTCCCGCCGCCAGGCTTGTTATTCCAACTTCAACAGGCGGATTTTCACCAATTCGCCCATTTTTTGCGGATTTTCCCTTGACCACTTGACACCGCCGCCGGAATGGGTATTATCCCGCTTGTCGTGATTGAGACAAGCCCGCTGTAGCCGGGTTGCCCGCTGAATACCACAGCCACAGAACCCGGCGGACTAATTACCCGCCGTCCGAACCGCTAAACAGTTTTCCCGAGACGAAGCAGATGACTAAAAACTACTACGAAATACTGCGTGTTGATCCTGACGCGAGTGCAAAAACTATCAGGTTAGCATATCGTAAGCTTGCGCAGATATATCACCCGGACAAGCGTACCAACAAAAAGTTTGCCAATCACAAGTTTAAGTTGATTGGCGAAGCATATGCTGTTCTGTCTGACCCCGACAAACGGTCTGAATACGACCAAACAATCGAGGCAGCAAAAAAGAACAAAACCAAGCAAGCGAATGAAGAATTCGCATGCTGGTTTTCAGAAATTTTGGGTGACGTTGCAGACACACATTGCTATCGCAATGGTGAAAGGCATGGGAAATGGGAGATGCACTATAAAGACGGTCGAGTTGATACTGGTGAATTTGTCGATGGGAAGAGGAACGGGAAATGGGAAGAACGGTTTGCAGATGGAGATGTCTATAAGGGTTTTTATGTAGACAACGAACGACATGGGTTATGGACAATCCGCCGCGCAGACGGGGGGCGTGAGGTTGGCTATTTCGTGGATGGAAAACTGGATGGGCAGTGGAAAGAGCATTTTGCAGATGGTGCTGTTTTTAGGGGTGGTTATGTAAAGAATAAAAAGCACGGATTCTGGAAAGAGCGCTTTGCTGATGGCACTATTCAATTTGCTTTATATGAAATGGGCAAAGAAAAAGAAACATGGAAAGTGTCGTTTAGCAACGAAACTGAAAAAGAAGGAAAACGCGAGTCAGTGATCGATTGGGAGACGGTGATTACGGGGGCGGTAATAGGTTACTGGATAAAGGTAGCGGTGGATTACTTTTTTGCATGAAATTTCAACAATCAAAAATCATTATGTGTTAGTATTCCTAATCTGTATTTCATTAACTCAACAGCAGGTGTATTCCAATGGCAAAGCAAAGAGTTGTTATCGTAGATATGGTGACCCACGATAAAGGGTGCGCATCCGTAGTGGATAGTAAGAAATCGACGGAGAATATTAACAGGGCAATTGAAAAACTCAACCAAGAAGGATTTCAGGTTAGCCAGATCGCCACAATTGGTGGCGATGATGAGTTCTTGCAGTCGGTGGACAAACCAGTTTTGCATTTCACCAGCGCCATAGCGCTTTTAGCGGAACAGGAATAGTCCATCGCATCTCCCTTACTCAACCGCCCGGCCCCGCCGGGCGGTTTTTTATTCTCCACCGCTCTGCGCGGGTCACTGTTATCTTCGGCGATGGGCGCGCCGAGGTGGTGGCCGCGTTGGTGTGGTGCAATGAATACTGCCTGGGTACCGGCATCGTGGCCGGGTAAAGCGCGTTTTTGCCTCCGACATCGGCGAACTGGCGCGCCAAAATGAAAAAATTCTTGATTGTCGCCATCCAAATGGATGCCGATAATAATGAGCCCGTGTAAAATCGACACCAAATCTGCTATTGTGTGATAATCTCAACTACGAAACCCAAAACCGGGGAACTTGACGAAATGAAACCGAACAAACCGATAATCGACATGTCGATTCTGCGCAGAGATTTGTATCTCGTGATGGGGTTGCTGCTGGCCGACAGGGAGATAACCAAAGTTCCCGATATGACGGACTGGACGCAGACTTTCTACGAAAACGAGGTCGGAAGACTGATGCTCTGGGTGGCAACCGCAATGCGCGGTTTGCTGGACGGCATGGAGCACAAAAAAGAGTCCTTCAACAAAAAGCGTTGCGGGGAATACTGGCCCGATTTTCCGGGCGGCGCCAAAGAGCCGCTGACATTCCGGCGGGCCTGCAATTCCGTGATTCACGCCGAGGAGATATTGCCTTACAAGTCGCCGCGGAAAGACCCAAGCCGGAAATTGAAAACGAATGTCAAACAGGTTTATATTGACAGAATGACCGTGCGCAGCGCCAACAGGGGCAAGAATACTCGGGCACACCTTGATATAATCAAGTTTGTGCAAATCGCCAATGCCGTCATCAACTCTTCGCAGGAGGAAACGACCCATGCCGACCTATAGAGACACCTACAAATACCACTTCAAAAGGGGCAACAAGATTGTCCATACCGGCATTACCAATGATTTGGAACGCCGTGAAGCGGAGCATCGTCAAGATCCGGGCCAGAGCAGGGGGCATATCAAGCAGGTGGGGTATCGTACCACCCGCGAGGCCGCCCTTGCGTGGGAGCGGGAACAACTCAAGCGGCGCGGTTCAGCGCGTTAACCTCGACCGGTACGCCACCGTCCACTCGCTTGTTCGGCGTTCGCGAACTGCATCTCCACGCAAAACTCGAAAGAGTAATCGCCGTCCACTTGAAATCCCGCCACCAGCGGGAATAGGGAACTATTGCACAAAAACTTGACGAAAAGGGGTTTTAGGGAACCATCAATGAGAGTTGACAAACGGCGGAAATGCTTGGTTTTCGGCGGAGTCGTTTTCCCGTCAACAAAAACACCGGCGGGTTTTCGACTTTCCGCTATAACTCCCTTTGGTATATGGCGAAGACATGTGGCACGCTTATTTCGACTCCAGGGGTTTCGGGTTGCGCAAGCCCTTTTTCTCGTCGGACTTCAACTTTCTTTCCACTTTCCGCACATCTTCGCTTGGCGGCAGGCGTTCCGGTTGAATGCCTCGTTCAATCAATGTATTTCGGACGCTGGCGTTGTTGGTGATGTGTTCGCCGGAGATTTGCCGCTCGGTTTGCATGCGGTTAACTTTGGCGTTGAATATGGTGATTTCCGCGGCGAAGTCCTTGGCTTTCAGCACGATGGTCGGCGCAAAATCCGCCAGCGCCCGGCTTTTGGGGACTTTCCATTGGCGCTTCATCTGCTCCGTGGTGTAGCCGAACAGGGCTTTGTCGCCTTTGGAACGGATGAGTCCGAAGTTTTTGCCGCTGCCGGTTTGCTCGTAGATTACGCCGGGCGCCCGCTTAACAGACTGCGGGCGTGACGGGTGGAGGGTGTCGGCGAGTTTTCGGCGTGCCGATACGCGCTCGGTCTCACGAATGCGCTTCTCGATGATTTCCAGTTTCCGGGTCTGAACCGCGAAGTAGGTCTGGGCGAAGGCGATTTCTTCCTTGCGCGGGTCGCCATTTTGGGCGATGAGGTAGCAGGCGTAGCGGGTGAGCATCATATCGGCGACTTCCCGCCGGCTGCCGGAGCCGAGGGTGACCATTTTGTTGGCGTCAACGAAATGGTCGGAAACCGGGTGACTTGACATTTCGCACGCCACTTTGGCGCGGTCGACGACCTGCAAAAAATTTCGCCAGTCGGTATAGCCAAGCAACCCCTGAATGTCGCGCGCCAGCCAGAACTCCACGCCGTTTTCGGTTTGCCTCGCATGCGATTCAAAGTCGCCGGTGAGCGATTGGATGATTTCCGTTTTCATTGCGTTTGTCTCCTTGGTTGAAGCGGTTGAAGGTTTGGCGCGCGCGTTTTTGCCGCGGCGCGAGGCGTTTAATTCCCCGCCGCCGCCATTCCGCCTTTGGCGCGGCGTTGGGCGAGGACGTTGTCCATCCAGTCCGGGTCCATCTCCGGCACCGAGGACAGCAGCAGTTCGGTGTATTGGTGGTGCGGCGGGGAGAAGATTTCGTGTTTCGCGCCTTGTTCGACGATGCGGCCCTGCAGCATGACGATGACTTCGTCGGCGATGGCGTTGACCGTGGCCAAGTCGTGGGTGATGAACATGTAGGCGAGGTTCAACTCGCGCTGCAGGCGGTCCAACAGTTTGAGGATGCCTTCGGCGACCAATTGGTCCAGGGCCGAGGTCACTTCGTCGCAGATAATGAACGCCGGCTCCGCGGCCAATGCGCGGGCGATGCAGATGCGCTGCTTCTGGCCGCCGGACAACTCGGCCGGCAGGCGGTCGAGAAACTTGTTCGGGTCGAGTTCAATCATGTCCATCAACTCGCGCAGCCGCCGTTCCTTTTCGTCGCCGTCCATGCCGAGATAAAAACTCAGCGGGCGGCCGACGATGTCGCGGATTTTTTGGCGCGGATTAACCGCGGTGTCGGCCATCTGATAAATCATCTGCACATGCCGCAGTTGCTCCTTGCTGCGCTTGCGGTAGTTGCCGGGATACTTTGCGCCGTCGTAGTAAATCGCGCCGGTCTGCGGCGGCAGGAGGCCGGTGATGACGCGCGCGGCGGTGCTTTTGCCGCTGCCGGACTCGCCGACCACGGCCACGGTGTGGCCGCGGTGAATCGCAAAATCCACTTCGTGCAGCACCGTCACCGGACCGTACGCGGCGGTCACATTGTCCACCTTGATGAGCGGCGTGTCCTCCGGCGGCGGCGCCGGATGCTGCTTGCGAAACGACCGCACCGCCCACAGCGACTTGGTGTAGTCGGCTTGCGGCGCCGACAGCATCCGCCGCGTTTCGGCTTCCTCGACGGTCTCGCCGTGGCGCAGCACCATGATGTTGTCGGCCATCTGCGCCACCACCGCGAGGTCGTGGGTGATGTAAATCGCGGCGCAGTTAAACTGCTCGACGATGTCGCGCATGGTCACCAGCACTTCGATTTGCGTCGTGACATCCAGCGCCGTGGTCGGCTCGTCGAATATCAGCAAGTCCGGCCGGCACGACAGCGCCATCGCGGTCATCGCGCGCTGCAGTTGGCCCCCGGAAACCTGGTGCGGATAGCGAAAGCCGATGCCGTCCGGGTCCGGCATTTTGATGCGCGCGTATAAATCCTTGGCGTCGGCGTATGCGTCGTCGCGGCTGCCGATGCCGTGTTCGGTCACGGCCTCGGCGAACTGGTCGATTAACTTGTGCGCCGGGTTGAAGGCCGCGGCCGCGCTCTGCGCGACATAGGCGATTTTGGCGCCGCGCAACCGGCGTTTTTCTTCCTCCGACGCCGCGGTTAAATCGACGCCGTCGAACACGATGCGCCCGCCGTTGATGCGGCAGCCCGGCTTGGCGTAGCCCATGGCCGCGATGCCGATGGTGGATTTGCCGGCGCCGGACTCGCCGATGAGGCCGAGCATCCGGCCGCGGTGCAAAGTGATGTCGACATCCTTGACGATTTGATGCCACTCCTCGTCCGAGAAGCCTTCGATGCACAAGCCGCGCATCTCCAGCAGGAGGCTGTTGTCGGCGCCGACGGTGGTGTCCACGGTGTCAGTGTTCATCTTTCAATCCGCTGGTTTTGTGCAGGAACCAATCAACCACGAAGTTGACGCCGATGGTCAGCAGCGCGATGGCGGCCGCGGGCAGCAGCGGGTTGATGTCGCCGTAGGTGATGAGCGTGGCGTTGTCGCGCACCATCGATCCCCAGTCGGCGTCCGGCGGCTGAATGCCGAGGCCCAAAAACGACAGCGCGCTGATGGTGAGAAACACGAAGCAGAATCGCAAGCCGAACTCGGCCACCAGCGGCGGCATGATGTTCGGCAGCACTTCGCGCACGGTAATCCACGGTACGCCTTCGCCGCGCAGCCTGGCCGCTTCGATGAAGTCCATGACCACCACATTGATGCTCACCGCGCGCGCGATGCGGTAGACGCGGGTGGAGTCGAGCACGCCGATGACGGTGATGAGCGTGAGCCAGCCGGTGCCGAAAATGGTCAGCAACAACATCGCAAAGATGAGCGCGGGGATGGCCATCAGCACATCGACCAAGCGACTCGCGAACTGGTCGAACCAACCGCCGAGCACCGCCGCCATGATGCCGACCACGCCGCCCAACATGAAAGCCAACACGGTGGTGGCGAGGGCGATGCCGATGGTGTTTTGCGCGCCGTAGATTAAGCGCGTGAGCATGTCGCGGCCCAAGTTGTCGGTGCCGAGAAAGAACTCGCCGAAGCGCGGCTCGAACTCCGCCCCGACGATTTCCGACTCGCCGTGCGGCGCGAGGTACTGCGCGAACAACGCGACGAACAAGTAGAACGCAATCACCACCAAGCCGAACTGCGCGGTCAGCGGCGCCTTCTTCAACTCCCGCCACGCGGCCGCGCCGCCGCCCGGCTTGGCGGGCCGCGGCTCGGTCTCAAGGTCTTCGGAAGTCACGGTCGGTTCTCTTGGTTGCGCGGTTGCGGTGCGGTTACTTAGGATGCAGCAACCGCGGATTGGTAAGAATGGAAAGAATGTCGGCGCTCAAGTTCAGCAGTACATAAGTGGCGGCGAACACCAAACTGCACGCCTGCACCACCGGCAAGTCGCGGCGCTGCACCGAGTCGACCAACAACTGCCCGAGGCCCGGGTAGACGAACACCACCTCGACCACCACCACGCCGACGATGAGATACGCCAAGTTGATGACGATGACATTGATAATCGGCGCCCAGGCGTTGGGCAGCGCGTGGCGGACGATGATATGCCGGCGCGGGATGCCTTTCAGCGCCGCCATTTCGATATACGGACTCGCCAGCAGGTTGATAATCGCGGCGCGGGTCATGCGCATCATGTGCGCCACCACCACCAAGGTCAGCGTCGCGGCCGGCAGCACGCAGGCGTAGACGCGCTCGAAGAATAAAGTGTCCGGCCCCACATTGGCGAGGCTGGGGAACCAGCCGAGTTGCACCGCGAACACCAGAATCAAAATATACGCGACGAAAAACTCCGGCGTGGAAATCGACGACAGCGTGATGACATTCACCGCGCGGTCGTAAACACTGTTGCGGTACAGCGCCGCGAGAATGCCGAGGGTCAGCGCCAGCGGCACCGACACCACCGCCGCTAACAGCGCGAGGAACAAGGTGTTGGCGAATCTCCAGCCGAGCAAGTCGGAGATTTCGCGGTCGTTGGCGATGGACACGCCGAAGTCGCCTTGCAGGATGCCGCCGAGCCAGGTGAAGTATCGGATGTAGCCCGGCTGGTCGAGGCCCATGCGCGCGCGCAACGCCGCCACCGTATCCGGCGTCGCCGACTGCCCCAACATCGCCTGCGCCGCATCGCCCGGCAGCAGACTGACGCCGAGAAAAATAATCAGCGACACCACGAACAAGGTGACCACGCCCAGCGACAAGCGCTGCGCCAACATGATGAAAATGTCTTTCATGGTCGGTGGCGAATATCTTGGGTTTTCAAGTTTTCGGGGTTTCAGGTTTTCATGCTCAGCCGGCCGCAACCGCGCCAAAAACCGCGAAAATCCGCGCAAAAACGGCGCAAAACCAGCGGAAATAACGCGGCCCCCAGCCAACCGTCGGCAGTATAACAAAAAAACCACGCGCAAACGCCTCGCCGCCACGCCCGCAAACAACCCAACCACGCACATCGCAAGTGGAGAATCGCCTGCGTGGTGGCGGCCTTTTGCCGTGCAATTAAGTACAACAACTTTAGGTTGTCACCGGAATGACGGTTGAGGTGTTACCGTTTTTGTTGCAACGCAAGTGGAGGTGATAAGAATCAAACCCAGTAATAAAAAATCAGCGCGGTGCAGAGGGTGAGGAGGGCGGTGGCGAGCATTTTGCCGGAGAGGCCGCCGTGGGTTGTGGTCTCGTGGTGGTGGAGGCGGCGGGCGGTTTGGATGAGG
>JAPPPS010000068.1 GCA_028817405.1 Gammaproteobacteria bacterium | reverse complement strand
GACTCTGGATTCCCGCTTAAAAACCTGCGGGAATGACGGCGCTTCGCGCCGTGCGGGCGTGACGGCGGGGGCGGCTGTCGCCGGGTGGCAATGGGGCGCGCCGGCAACCGCGGCTCGCGCTCATCAACCGTCCACAACCCTCCGCCCAAACCCCGCTTGCAATCCCCCCCGGCCGCGGTTATATTCGCCGCACTTCAACCTCGGAGCATCCCGATGAACAATCCCCTGAAATCCATCCCCGGAACGATTGTTTCCGGCTTCGTGCTGGCGATTATCATCGCCGTTTTCCTCAATCCCATCCCGTCATTCTCGTGGTCGGTCGCGGTGTGGCTGCATGTGCTGGCCGGCATCACCTGGATTGGCTTGCTGTATTACTTCAACTTCGTGCAAGTGCCGGCGGTGGCCGAGGCCACCGACGACGGCGACGGCCCCGGGCCCGCGGCGATTTCCAAGTATGTCGCGCCGCGCGCGTTGTGGTGGTTTCGCTGGGGCGCGCTGGCGACATGGCTGACCGGCGCCTGGGCGCTGCAGTATGTCGGCGGATTCGTGACCAACTTCTTCGCCACCAACGGCGTCACGGTCATCGGCTTCGGCGCCTGGCTCGGCACCATCATGCTGCTGAATGTGTGGGCGCTGATTTGGCCCAACCAAAAGAAGTTGCTCGGCCTGGTCGAGGCCACGGACGAGGAAAAAGCCAAGGCCAAGGTCATCGCCTTCACCGCCTCGCGCACCAACACCCTGCTGTCGATTCCGATGCTGATGTGCATGATTGGGTTTGGGCACGGGCTGTCGTTTTAATACTTGACGCAATTTATTGGCCGGACCGGTACAGCGGTCCGGCCTAAATTTTCACTTCAACGAGGAACAAGTCATGCGTTTACATCTCGACGATATCGATGCTGAACTCGCGGGCAACGGCGTTACGATTTTGGTGCGCACCGAATCCCGCGGCACCGGCAAGCCGGGCAAGATAAAAGGCCGGCTAAAAATAAGAAACCGGAAGGTGGAATGGTATGCGGGACAAAGCCATGAGCCGACATCCGAAGCGACATGGGACGAACTCATCGACTGGCTTGAGAGCGAATGACCGCCCCGCCCGGCCGGTCTGACGAGATGCCGGTCACCAACCGGCATCTCATCACCGGCCGCCCCATCAAACCGCCGTTCCCCGACGGCTTGGAAACCGCGCTGTTTGCGCTCGGCTGCTTCTGGGGCGCCGAGCGCGTGTTCTGGCGACTGCCGGGCGTGCATACCACCGCGGTCGGCTACGCCGGCGGGCAAACCCCGAACGCCACCTACGCGGAAGTGTGCGGCGGCGCGACCGGCCACGCCGAGGCGGTGTTGGTGGTTTACGAGCCGGCGCAAACCGCCTACCGCGACTTGCTGCGCGCGTTCTGGGAATCGCATGACCCAACCCAAGGTATGCGCCAAGGCAACGACATCGGTAGCCAATACCGCTCGGCGATTTACACCGGCGACGCCGCGCAACTGGCGGCCGCCGAGCAATCGCGCGCCGCGTACCAAACCAAACTCAGCGCCGCCGGCCGCGCCGCCATCACCACCGAAATCGGCCCGGCCCCGCCCTTCTACTACGCCGAAGACCACCACCAGCAATACCTCGCCAAAAACCCCGGCGGCTACTGCGGCCTCGGCGGCACCGGGGTTGGTTTTGATTAAGTAGCGGCGTCCCAATTAACGTCGCCCGGCAATAACGTCGCCCCGCAACTCACTCCCGCTTCGGCTGCAACGGCGGCAACGGAAACGGCGTGACTTTGGCATCGCCGCCGCCACTGGGCGCAGGTTTGTCGACGATTTTGCCGACCCCGGCCTTCTCCACTTCGTCGATGCGCACCACCGAATGCAGCGGGATGTAGGTGCGGTTGACCTGGCTGAACTCCGCCTTCAGCCGCTCCTCGGACGGGTCGACCACCACCTTGGACTTCTCGCCGAACAGAATGCCCGCGACTTCGATGAACGCATACATGTTGCTCTGCGACACCTCGCGCGCATACAACTCATAGCGCTCGCCCTGGCTCTGAAACTGAATTTTATAGACGCGCGCCGCGCGCTTTTTCACGGTCATGGAAATGCAAGACGAACTCGCCGATGAACTCAACTACGCGGCATTATACCACCGAAAATTATGCCGCTTCCGTTGCGGGCCTACGGCATGGATTTGGCGAGGAATTGGCGCAGGGGGGCGATGAATTCATGCGGGGATTCGACCAAGCCCATGTGTTGCAACTTCGGCACGATGCGGAGTTGTGCGGCGGGGAGTTCGGCGGCGATGGCGCGGGACATGGCGGGCGTACTGCCGCTGTCGTTCTCGCAGGTCATAACCAACGCCGGGCATGCGGGCGGCGGTTCCGGGCGGATGAGTTCGGCCACGCCGTCCGCCAATACGCGCCGGCACTGCGCGTAAACCGCCGGGTCGTTGGCGAGTAATTGCGCGCGGGTTTGCGCGATGTACTCCGGCTGCGCGGCGCGAAACGCCGGCGTGAACCATCTTGCCAACGCGGCGTCGACCGTGGACTCGATGTCGCCGCTCGCAACACCGGCGGCGCGCGCTTCGACTTCCAATTGCGCGGCGCGGCTGCGTTCATGCGGCGAGTTAAAGATGCCCAACGCGGCCGCGCGCGGCGGGTGGTCGATGGCGAAACGCCGGCAAATCATGCCGCCCAACGAGAAGCCGACCGCGGCGCACGATGTCACGCCTTGCGCGTCCAACAAGCCGCACAACTGCGCCGAGAACAACGCCAGCGACGGCGCGGCCGGCGGCGGCGCGCTTTCGCCGTGGCCGAATAAATCGTACGCCAACACCCGGTAGTCGGCTTGCAACGCCGCGGCAAAATCACGCCACATGCGACGCTCCAAACCCAAGCCGTGAATCAACGCCACCACCGGCGCATCGGCCGAGCCATGCCATTCAAAAGCGGTGGTGGTGGCGGCGACATCAGCGACCGCGGCGACGGTGGCTGCACCGGGAACAGCATCGACGCCCACGGTAACCCCGACGATATTTTCCACCACCGAAGTCAATTCAAAAACAACGCCCGAATGAAAATCCGGGCATAGTGGTCGAGCAGCAAAAATCCGAACAGCGCGCTCAAATAAAAAATCGAGTAGGTGAAAGTTTTCATCGCGTGCGCGTCGCCGTCGGCGCGGTAGAGTTTGACCGCGTGATAGACGAAGCCGAGGCCGAGCGCCAGCGCGCCCGCGAGATAAATGACGCCGCTCATCATGGTGACGAACGGCATCATGGTGACCACGAGGAGGAGAATGGAGTAAAGCAGGATGTGCAGTTTGGTGAAGGCGATGCCGTACGCGACCGGCAGCATCGGCACATCGACTTTGGCGTAATCGTCCACGCGCTTGATGGCGAGCGCCCAGAAATGCGGCGGCGTCCAGACGAACACGATGAGGAACAACAGCAGCGCCTCGGCGTGGATTTCGCCGGTGACCGCGGTCCAGCCGAGCACCGGCGGGGCCGCGCCGGCGGCGCCGCCGAGCACGATGTTCTGCGGCGTCGAGCGCTTCAAAAACATGCTGTAAATCACCGCGTAGCCGACCATCGAGGCGAAAGTCAGGGCCGCGGTCAGGGCGTTGACGAACGCCAACAACACCGTCATCGACAACGCCGCCAACGCCAGCGCGAACCCCACCGCTTGCCGTCCGCTGATGCGGCCCTGCGGCAGCGGGCGGTTGCGCGTGCGCGCCATGCGGGCGTCGATTTCCTCGTCCACCCAGTGGTTGAGCGCGGCACCCGCGGCCGCCGCCAGGCCGATGCCGGTGAGCCCCCAAAACGCCGCCTGCAACGGCATCCAACCGTCGGTGGACAGGAACATGCCGACCAGCGCGGTGAACAAAATCAGCGCCACCACCTTCGGCTTGCACAACGCCAAATAAGCGCGCCACGGCAACGCGCGCGCCGCGGGAATTGTGGCGGAGGTGGTCATGAACTAACGCAAACTGGCAAATGCGCACGCGGTGAGCGGCGGGGGAATGATAGCAGGTTTGGGTGGCGACAAGAGATGCCGTTTGAATCGCCGCGATTCCTGTCGTTTGCCTCGGGAATCTCTAAAAAAAAAAACCCGCCTGTCTTTTGACAGGCGGGGCTTGGATAATTGGTCGGGGGGTAGTGTAGCACGAGTCGCGACGGTTGTTGGGGTCGCCGAATCTACGCTGAATTTGCCGGTGATGTTGGGGTTGCGCGTGGCGGTGCCGGTGTCGCGGTGTAGCGGTGCCGGTGTCGCGGGGCGGCATCACCGGAGTCGCGGGGTGGCGGTGCCGGAGCCGGCGCGATTTTTTTGCGGGTTATCCGGCCGCGCGGGCGGTTTTTACCCAGGCGTCGAATTGCGCGCGGTTGGCGTCAATCCATTCCCCGACATGGCGGTTGATGTCGCGGTCGGAATCTTCGCCGTCGCGCATTTTGTTGTTTTGCGCCGACACATCGTTGATGTCGATTTTCATCAACTCGAACAACTTCTTCGCGGCCGGGTTGGCGGCCAGGAAATCACCGTTGGCGACGATTTGCAAACTGTTGACCGCGAAGCCGTGGTTCTTGCCGTTGAAGATGGTGTTGTCGGTGCGGTTGTCCGGTAGCGACGAATACGGCACTTCCAACCACTCGACATTGTCGCCGGGAATCAACACGCCGCTAACCCAATACGGCGTCCAGGTGTAATACACAATCGGCCGCCCCTGCTGGTGGCGGGCCAAGGTGTCGGCGATGATGACCGGGTACGCGCCTTGGTTGTGGGTGACGGTGTCGCGCAGGCCGTATTCGGTGAGTTGGTGCTCGATGACGCGCTCGCAGCCCCAGCCCGGCACGCAGCCGGCCAGGTCGGCTTTGCCGTCGCCGTCGGTGTCGAAACGCTTGGCGACGGCCGGGTCTTTGAGGTCGCCAAGATTGGTGATGCCGGCCTGGTAACTCGCTTTGTCGACCAAGTAGCCCTGCAGCGCGCCTTCGACCAACGAGCCGACGCGCTGCAACGATTTGCCGCCGCCGGATTCGTCGTAGAACGCTTGGTGCAGCGGATTCCAGTGCACCGCGCTGAAGTCGCCGTCGCCGGCCCCGACCGCCAAATGCATGGTCTGGTATTCCACTTCCTGCGGCTCGGCGACCGCGTAGCCGAGTTGTTCCAGCGCGCGGTAGATGATGCGGTGCTGGAATTTTTCCTCGATGATGCTGCCTTCGACCGGGCGGACGGTGACGCCCTTGCCGGGCATGTGCTGGGCGACGGCGAGCGCCGGCAACAGCAGCGCCGCGGCCGCGCCGCAGCGAAGTTTTCGGGTGAGTGATTGCATGGTGATGCCTCCGGTGGTTGGATTGTGGCCGCAGTTTAGCGCAGTTGCGCCGGTTTTTCGCTATCGGTCGCCACGGTCGATTTGGTTGATTCGGTCGCCACGGTCGATTCAGCCGCCGCCGCACCGCGCGGACTGCGTCGTCGCGGGCGCAACAAACTCAGCAGGATGCCGACCGGCCCCTGCTGGTACCAATGGCGACTGCCGCGCTGCCTGGGCGACCGGCCGAGGCCCTGGGTGATGCGGTCCAGGACGATGGCGAGGATGACGATGCCGAAACCGCCGACGATGGCTTTGCCGGCGTCCAGCCGCCCCATCGCGCGCAGCACTTCGTTGCCGAAGCCCTTGACCGCAATCATCGAGGCGATGACCACCATCGACAGCGACAGGAGAATGGTCTGGTTGAGGCCGGCCATGATGTTGGGAATCGCCAGCGGGATTTCGACTTTGAACAGGATTTGGCGCGGCGTGGCGCCGAACGCGCGCATCGCTTCAACCACATGCGGACTCACCTGGCGAATGCCGAGCGAGGTTAAGCGAATCAGCGGCGGCACCGCGAAAACCACCGTGACCACCACGCCGGGGACGTTGCCGATGCCGAGCAGAAGCACCACCGGAATGAGATAAACGAACGCCGGGATGGTCTGCATGGTGTCCAGCACCGGGCGCAGCACCGCCTCGCATTTGTCGCTTTTGCCGGTGAGAACGCCGAGCGGAAAACCGATGAGAACGCACACCACCACCGCCGAGACCACGATGGCGAGCGTGGTCATGCCGAGCGCCCACGCGGCCTCGGACATCACGCCCATGGCCGCCAACACGCCGACCACGGCCGCGCCCACGCGCCAGCCGGCCGCCTGCCACGCCAGCAAACCGAGCGCCAGCAGCACCACGGTCTGCGGCGCGTTTTGCAGCGCGCCCTCGATGTGGATGATGAGATAGTCCAGCGGCTCGCGCATGGGGCGGAACAACTCGCGGTTCTCGAACGACCACTGCTTCACCCCGTCGGCCCAGTCCTCGATGGGGAAACTGAAGGTCTCAAACGGGTTGAGGATGTCGAAGGGTGGGGATTCTTCGGCCATGGGTTTATGCCGGCGAGGGTGACGGTGACGGTGACGCGGCCGGTGACGGTGATGCGGCCGGCGACGGTGATGCGGCCGGTGGCGGCGACGGTGACGGTGACGGCGACGGTGCCGCGCCCGGCGCCGGCGCGGCTTCATCGAACCGTCCTTGAATGCCGCGCAGCAACGTTTTCTTGGTGACCATGCCGAGGACCGCGCCGCCGCACTCGGCGCGGATGACGATGGGGTGTTCGGTGTCGATGGACAGATTGACCAACGCGTCGAGGTCGGCGGACGGCGGCGCGCTCGGGCAACCGGCGACATCCGCGCCGGGCGCGACCGCTTCCATGATGCGCGCGGCGGTAATCAGGTGCAGTTTGGAGATGCCGGCCACGAAGTCGGCGACATAATCGTCGGCCGGATTGGCGACGATTTCTTCCGGCGTGCCGATTTGCACCAGCGCGCCGTCTTTCATAATCGCGATGCGGTTGCCGATGCGAATCGCTTCGTCGAGGTCGTGGGTGATGAACACCGTGGTCTTTTTCATGCGCCGCGACAACGCCAAAAACTGGTCCTGCAACTGGCGGCGAATCAGCGGGTCCAACGCCGAGAACGGTTCGTCCATCAACAGAATATGCGGGTCCGCGGCCAGCGCCCGCGCCAGGCCCACGCGCTGCTGCATGCCGCCGGACAACTCGTCCGGATAAGCGTCCTCCCAGCCGGCCAGATTCACCGATTCCAATGCGCGCTCGGCCACCGCCTGGCGCGCGGCGCGGCCGGTGCGGCGGATTTCCAGCGCCAGCGCGACATTCTCCCACGCCGTGCGGTGCGGCAGTAGCGCCATGTTCTGAAACACCATGCCGATGCGTTTGGAGCGCAACTCGCGCAGCGCCGCGGCCGACAATTTGCCGATGTCGGCGCCGTCGATAAACACCGCCCCGGCGCTCGGTTCGATGAGACGGTTGATGTGGCGAATCAGCGTGGATTTGCCGGAGCCGGACAACCCCATGACGCAGAATATTTCGCCCTCGCGCACTTCAAACGAGACATCGACCACGCCCAACACGCAGCCGAATTCCTCCAACACTTGCTGTTTGTCGAGGCCGCCTGCGCCTTGTTCACGGTGTTGGCGCGCGCGACCGAGCACGCGGCCGGCGCGGTCGCCGAACACTTTCCACAAATGGCGGCAGCGAATAACCGCGTCGCGATGGGGAGCGGTGGCAGGGGAAGCGGAAGACAAAACGAGAAAGCGCAAACGCGCGGGGAAACGATGCGGCAGTGTAGCACACGGCGGGGGCGGCGGCGGGGGCGGCTGTGACGGTCGGGGCGAAGCGCCACTCCGGGCCCCGACCCGGAGTCCAGAGTCCCCCGCTCGTGGGCGGGGGCAGGCTTTAATTGGACCGGCGCGGAATTGACTCAAAGACTCTGGACTCCGGCTGTCGCCGGAGTGGCGGTTGGGGGCGCGCCCGGCGGTGATGGCGCCCCGGCAAAATCCCCCAACTCGACTTCCCCGTCGCCGGGTTTGCGGTTATACTCGCGCGTTCCGTTTCCACCCTTTCCGGCCGTCTCGGCCGAGGTGCAAAGTGAGCATGACCGGTGCGGATGTTTTGGTTCGCTGTCTGCAGGACGAGAACATCGAGTTTATTTTCGGCTACCCCGGCGGGGCGGCGTTGCATATCTACGATTCGCTGTACCGCCAGGACAAGGTGAAGCACATCCTGGTGCGCCACGAACAAGGCGCGACCCACGCGGCCGACGGCTACGCGCGGTCGACCGGCAAGCCCGGCGTGGTGTTGGTCACCTCCGGGCCCGGCGTGACCAACACCGTCACCGGCATCGCCACCGCGTTCATGGACTCGATTCCGCTCGTGGTCATCACCGCGCAAGTGCCGTCCACGCTCATCGGCGACGACGCGTTTCAGGAGGTGGACACGGTCGGCATCACCCGGCCGTGCGTCAAGCACAACTTCCTGGTCAAGGATGTCGGCGAGTTGGCCGAGACCATGAAAAAAGCGTTCTACATCGCCACCTCCGGCCGGCCCGGCCCGGTGGTCGTGGATGTGCCGAAAGACATCACCAACCAAACCACCGACTACCGCTACCCGGACGCCATCGCCATGCGCTCCTACCAGCCGCGCACCAAAGGCCACGGCAAGCAAATCGCCAAGGGCGTGGAGTTGCTGTTGGCGGCGAAGCGGCCGATGATTTACACCGGCGGCGGCGCGGTACTCGGCGAAGCGCATGCGCCGCTGCGCGCGTTGGTCGACTTGCTGAAGTTCCCGTGCACCAGCACGCTGATGGGCTTAGGCGCGATTGCCGCGTCCAACCCGCACTTCCTCGGCATGTTAGGCATGCACGGCACTTATGAGTCGAACATGGCGATGCATGATTGCGATGTGATGTTGGCGGTCGGCGCGCGGTTTGACGACCGCGTGACCGGCGACTTGGAAAAATTCTCGCCCGGCACGCGCATCGTGCAAATCGACATCGACCCGTCCTCCATCGGCAAAAATGTCGCGGTGGAAGTGCCGATTGTCGGCGACTGCGCGGAAGTGCTGGAGGCGTTCGTACAGTCGGCGGCGAAGCGCGTGGACGCCATCGACCGCGCGGCGGTGGATGCGTGGTGGCGGCAAATCGAGCAATGGAAAGCGGTCGACTCGCTCGCGTACACGCCGGACGACAAAGTCATCAAGCCGCAGTTCGTGGTGCAGAAAATGTTCGAGGTCACCGGCGGCGATGCGTTCGTCACTTCCGATGTCGGCCAGCACCAGATGTGGGCGGCGCAGTATTTCAACTTCGAGCAGCCGCGACGGTGGATTAACTCCGGCGGACTCGGCACCATGGGCTTCGGCCTGCCCGCGGCCATGGGCGTGCAACTCGCGCATCCGGACGCCACCGTGGCGTGCATCACCGGCGACGCCAGCATCATCATGTGCATCCAGGAATTGTCCACCTGCAAGCAATACGACCTGCCGGTGAAAATCATCAACCTGAACAACCGCTACATGGGCATGGTGCGGCAGTGGCAGGAGTTTTTTTACGACCGCCGGTACTCGCATTCATACATGGACGCGCTGCCGGACTTCGTCAAGTTGGCGGAGAGTTTCGGCCATGCCGGCATGCGCGTCGACAACCCGGCCGATGTCGAAGGCGCATTGAAAGACGCGTTCGCCGCGCGCGAGCAATTGGTGTTCGTCGATGTGGTCACCGACCCGGCCGAAAATGTTTATCCGATGATTGCCGCGGGCAAGGGGCATAACGAGATGCACTTGAAGCCCGGCTGCGGCGCGGAAGTCGAGCGGGAGTTGGCGTGACATGCGTCGCGTGATTTCGGTGCTGTTGGAAAACGAGGCCGGCGCGCTGTCGCGCGTGGCCGGCTTGTTCTCGGCGCGCGGCTACAACATCGAGTCGCTAACCGTGGCTCCGACCGACGACGATTCGCTGTCGCGCATGACCATCGTCACGCACGGCAGCGAGCAGGTCATCGAGCAAATCACCAAGCAGTTGAACAAACTCATCGAGGTGGTGAAGTTGAGCGACTTGACCGACGGCCACCACATCGAGCGCGAGTTGGCGCTGGTCAAGGCGGTCGCGGCCGGCAACGAACAGCGCGAGGAAATCAAACGCCTGAACGACATCTTCCGCGGCCGCATCATCGATGTCACCGACTCCACTTACACCCTGGAACTCACCGGCAACAGCGAAAAGGTCAGCGCGTTTCTCGACACGCTCGCGCAGTTTGAAATCCTCGAGGTGGTGCGCTCCGGCATCTCCGGCATCGGCCGCGGCAAACGCGCGCTGAAGGTCGAGGAAAAACGCTGACTCCGCGTTAACTTTTGCCGAGTCGCGCTCGCCGTCATTCCGGACGATAGAAAAGCATGCCCCGTGCTACGACACGGGGCAAGGAGCGCAGCGCCACTGTTTTTTCATCGATCCGGAATCCAGCGTCTTTTCCCTTAATCACCACCCAGTCAATTCTCCGCTATAATTCTTAAAGTTTAAGCCGCGCCGCCGCTTCCCGATTCCCGTTCCCCACCCGGTTTCCATCAACCACTGACCAACGAGCAATCCCATGAAAATCTTCTACGACAAAGACGCCGACGCCGACTTCCTCAAAGGCCCCAAGGTCGCCATCATCGGCTACGGCTCGCAGGGCCACGCGCACGCGATGAACCTCAAAGACAGCGGCGTCACCGTCACCGTCGGCTTGCGCCCCGACTCCGCGTCGCGCGACAAAGCAACCAACGCCGGCTTGGAAGTCGCCGATGTCGGCGACGCAGCCGCGCAGGCTGATTTGGTCATGCTCCTTTGCCCGGACGAACTCATGAGCGCGATTTACCGCGACGCCATCGAGCCGCGCCTGCAGCCGCACGCCACCCTCGCCTTCGCGCACGGCTTCAACATTCACTTCAACTACATCCAACCGGACGCTGGCCGCGATGTCATCATGGTCGCGCCCAAAGGCCCCGGCCACCTGTTGCGCTCCACTTTCGAAAAAGGCGCGGGCATTCCGTGCCTCATCGCCATCCACCAAGATGTCAGCGGCACCGCGCAAAAAACCGCGCTGTCGTACGCCGCCAACATCGGCGGCGGCCGCGCCGGCATCATCGAGACCACCTTCAAGGAAGAAACCGAAACCGACTTGTTCGGCGAGCAAGCGGTGCTGTGCGGCGGCGCCACCGCGCTGGTGCAGGCCGGGTTTGAAACCCTGGTCGAAGCCGGCTACGCGCCGGAGATGGCGTACTTCGAATGCCTGCACGAACTCAAACTCATCGTCGACTTGATGTACGAAGGCGGCATCGCCGACATGCGCTACTCCATCTCCAACACCGCCGAGTTCGGCGACCTGACCCGCGGCCCGCGCATCGTCAACGAGCAGACCAAAGCCGAGATGAAAAAAATCCTGGCAGAGATTCAATCCGGCGAATTCGCCAAAGAATGGATGGACGAAAACGCCGCCGGCGGCAAACGCTTCCCCGAACTCCGCGGCAAAGCGCAGCAGCACCAAATCGAAGAAGTCGGCAAAAACCTGCGCGCCATGATGTCGTGGATTGGGGAGAGCAAAGTGATTGATAAGGCGAAGAATTAAACCGAGTCACATTTCCCATAACGAGCCCGACCGTCACGCCATGAAAAAGTCCAAAAACAAGTTGTATGTCGCCGATAATCTGGACATTATGCGCGGCATGAACTCCGAAACGGTGGATTTGATTTACTTGGACCCGCCGTTTAATTCCAAACGCATCTACGCCGCCCCGATTGGCAGTCCGGCCGAGAAAAAGGCCGCCGCCAAAGGCAAGGTCGCGAGTTTTGACGACATCTGGACATGGAATGACGATGTGGACATTCGCTTGGAATCCTTTTTGGATTCGCATGCCGATTTGTTCGTTTACATTCAGTCGGTCGGAAAAATTCACGGCTTGCCGATGAAGGCGTATCTGACTTTCATGGCGCAACGAATTATTGAAATGCACCGGATTCTTAAATCCACCGGTTCTTTGTACCTGCACTGCGACCCGACCGCCAATTCATATCTGCGAATCCTTTTGGATTATGTTTTTGGAAAAAACAATTTCAGAAATGAAATTGTATGGCGAATCGGATGGGTGTCCGGTTACAAAACCCAGAAAAAAGGATGGGTGCGAAATCACGATACGATTCTCTATTATTTGAAGAGCAAAGAAGCCGCCTCGCTTTTTAATAAAGAATATATTCCCTACCCGGAAGACTATGTTCGCCGTGACGGCAAAAAGCCGACCGGCCGGGGAATACCGATGGAAGACACTTGGAATTGCAATTCGTCCGACATATTGGACAGCATAGCAATCAAAAGTTTTTCCACGGAAAAAACCGGCTACCCCACGCAAAAACCGCTGCTATTAATGGAGCGCATCATCAAAGCGTCTTCCAGCGAGGGCGATATGGTGATGGACCCGTTTTGCGGTTGCGCGACGACATGCGTGGCCGCGCAAAATTTGCACCGCAACTGGATTGGCATTGATGTCAGCGAAGTGGCGGTGGATTTGGTCACCGACCGTTTGAGCCGGGAGCAAGACGGGCAACTTTTGCTGTTCACCGATTTTGTTCCGCTGAAAACCCCGCCTGCGCGCACTGACCAACCCAAATTAACTTGGAACAAAAAGCGCATACGCGAACATTTATACGGCAAGCAGAAAGGTTACTGCAACGGTTGCAACAAGCATTTCGAGATTATCCATTTGGAAATCGACCATATTTTCCCCGAATCGCGCGGCGGAGCGTGGGTTCTGGAAAATTTGCAACTGCTCTGCGGCAATTGCAACCGCATCAAAGGCGACCGTCCAATGGAATACTTGCAAGCGACGATTAAAGCCCGCGGTGAGAGGATTCAATTCTTTTGATAATCTGACGGAAAACACCGGCATCGTATCGGATGAATCGACTTGACAGCGGAGAAAGGTTGCGATTATTCTCCGCGCTAACCGTATCGCAATCGACAAGAGGTGATGAAAATGTCCATGCCAGATAAATCTACGCGCATGAAATCGGCGCGAGGCGCATCCGTCTCCGGGGAACGCGCCGGCGAATCCCACCTCGCCGACTCTGAGCAAGTCGGCAAAAACCTGCGCGCCATGATGTCGTGGATTGGGGAGGGTAAGGTGATTGATAAGGCGAAGAATTGAAGCCTGCAGATGGTGCGGTTTTCTTTTCGTCAATGTGAAATTATCTGTATCAAGCCAGAGAGGGTGTCATCATGAATACGCTGAAATTTTCGTCTCGCAAGAACTGGACAGTTACCGATTTCCGGTTTTTCCTGCATCAACTGAATGTGCTTTACAACAGACTTTATGTGATTACCGAACCAAGGTTTGGTGGCAGGACTAGTCTTGACCGTTTGTTGCGCGGGTCTCATTCCCGTGTTCCTGAGCGCGACCGGTTATCCATCGATTATATTGAAATTCACTCTCCGGGTGGGTTTGTGTTTTCAGGATTAGGGAAGGTCATGGAGCAAGTGCGTTTCTTGATAAAAGATCGCCGCTACATGAACGAATTGGAGGCAACAGAAAAAAGACAAGGTGTAGTGTATCAAGGCGAAATGAACAAGTTGGAAATCGAAGAAAAACGTATCGAAAATGCGAGAAAATGGGTGGAATTGTACAAAGAGCAAGTGAATTTAATGAAAGGCGTCGGCTATTCCGAAGAAGAAATTCAAAATAACATCGGAAAAATAGTTGCCCCGCACAGAAATATATTGAAAATGAGGGAAAGTCATGAAATGGATTTGTTATATGATGACGAGGACGCTTAACAGCGTCCTCGTGCGTTGCTGTATAATCCTACGCCATACCCAAACGACGCGGTGAATGAAATGACATCCCAGAAAAGTAAAATGCTCGAAGTGCGAAATCGGGGCAACCTGACTTTGAACCGGGCGAAATCGCTCACCAAGCTGGCCGACAGCATTTTAGGCAAAAATCATTCCATGATTTTGTCGGATGCATGGTTGGAAGAACTGCTCACATGGGCGGATGAAAACGACATCCCTGAGGAAGTTTTTCCCAGAGATGCTGGCAAAATTTTAGAGTTAAAACGCCTCAACTTATGGCATCGCAAACTTTCGTACATCCCAGATTCCATTGGAAATCTGACCAATTTGATGGAACTGACTTTGTACCGAAACAACCTGTCAATGTTGCCGGATTCTATTGGGAATTTGACTAATTTGGAGTATTTGAGATTGGATGAAAATAAACTGTCAGCGTTGCCGGATTCCATCGGAAACCTGTCCAACTTGACGCGACTGATTTTGAGCGGCAGTAACTTGTCAACCCTGCCAGTATCCATTGGGAATTTGAGTAGTTTAGGTGCGTTAGATTTGCGCTGGAACAACATCTCGGAGTGGCCAGATTCGATTGAAAATCTGACCAATTTGGAGTATCTAAATTTAGGCTCGAATAACTTGTCGGTGTTATCGGACTCCATTAGAAACTTGACCAGTTTGAAAAATCTGATGTTGAGCGGGAATCGCCGTCTTTCATCGCTCGATGTCGTTTGGGGCTTGACCAGTTTAGAGTATCTGGGTTTGGGCTGTATTAATCTCTCAAAATTGCCAGATTCGATTGAGAATTTGACCAACTTGATAAAACTCACTTTGCACGGGAACAACTTGTCAATGTTGCCGGATTCCATTTGGAGTTTGACTAATTTAGAATCGTTGCATTTGAGTGACAATAACTTGTCAGTCTTGCCAGCATCCATTGGGAATCTGACTAATTTGAAAGCGTTGTCTTTGGACGGAAATAACCTGTCAATTTTGCCAGCATCTATTGGCAACTTGACTAAGTTGGAGACGCTGTATTTGCACGACAATAACTTGTCAAACTTGCCATCATCTATTGGGAACCTGACCAATTTAACAGAACTAAGCTTGGCGGGAAATAAATTATTGAAACTCCCGGATGCTCTCGGGAAACTGGAAAATTTAGAATGCTTGGAGCTTTCCACTGACCAAGTTCTGCCGCCCAGTCTTTCCCATTTAGAACCAATTATCGAGTGGAATGACCCAAACTAACCATGTCAGCCCCACTTTAACGATGCCTATCGTGATGGGCTACACTTCTCTACCAACACCCATGTGCTACACATCTGTAACAGCGTGCTGGTCAGGCGGGAGTCGACAAAAATGCCCAATTCGCCCCCGAATCCATCTTCGAGCAACAGAAATCTCGCCACAACATCTCGCAAGATCCCGGCACCCAGCGAATCACCGTCGCGAAAATCGGGAAAAAATGCTGGGGTGACGGTTATTGTATTGGTGCTTGCATTGGCATCCCTGTAGGTACGATATACTCCGACTTGGAAAAATCCGCAACCGAGGGCAACCGACATGTCTACTTCAAGCAAATTTTCCAAACACTTCCAATGGCTACTGAGCAATAAATGGATGCGAGTTCTCTGGCTGGGGCTGGCCGGATTTGCAGGCGTAATGTTGCTCAAACATTGCGGGCGGGATATGCTCGATTTTTTGGATATAGCCAAAATAGAGTCAACCAAAACCGATGATGGCGCGAGCGGCTATCCTGCCAGTGTGCGTGGTTACTTTGTGTTGCCAATACTGTCTATTTTTGTGGTTTTTGCACTTTGGGTGTTCCGAACCTACGATACGCGCCAACAGATAGAACAAACGAATCGGCAATTACAGCAGACAAATTTTGCCAAGGGGATGGATAATCTTGTAAGCAACAACCCTTTGCGGGTGGAAATTGGTGTCATTTTGCTTATGGAAGTTTCCAAGGCGACATCCACTTTTGATAAAGAAATTCGACTCGCTTTTATAAAGCGCTTGAAAGAATCAATCGTAAAATCCGAGGAAATGAAATTTCAAGAGGGGGTTTCTAATAGGCTCTCTTATGCGCAATACATTATTCAGTGGTTAATCAACCATCCAAAGGTGGGCGGTAAAAAACCGGACCTCATCGGAATGAATTGCGAGTGCCAAGAATTCACTGCTGACCAGTCTCACGGTGGTACAAACACCAAATTAGAAATGGTTAAAATTCTGCCTGAAGCCGCTGGTGGGTTACCAAAATCACCCAGCATCTCACATGAAGACAACCCGCACATCCCTGTCTATCACTTTATGTGGGCAAACTGTGAAAATATCAGTTTTAAAAAAATTGATTTAAGCAGGTTCGATTTTAGGGGCGCAATAAATGTCAACATGGTCGGTGGCTATATCGCGGACACTACACGCTCGCCTCTTGGTGTTGTTGGTACAACATTATTCGACTATATCGACTCCGAAACGGGCGAAGTCATTAAAAATCCGCCTGTGGAAATAAGCGGATATTGATTGCGTCTGGGTTTGTGTTCCAGCACGGAATGAAGACCAATTTCCATTACCGAAAGCCCCGGTCAGCCATGCCTACGGCTTTTTTGAGCGAGCTGTCCATTTTGGCGCCAACGCGTTCAAGGCGGGAGATGCCGGATAGGTGAGAAACATAGTCGCTTCGCTCCTTGTTTCTCTACCTTCCAGCATGACGAGTGGGGGTGACGATTCTTCGAAGCCGATTTAATTCTTGACGGACGTTGCACTTGTTTTTGAATCCAAATCGTGCGCTGGTAGAGCGAGTGATAAATCGCCATTGTTGGGGCAGAGAAGCTCTAGGCTACCACACGAAAGGGTGAAAATCCGGAAAAATATCGAGTAATTCGACTTGACCACAGGGAAAGCAAGCGGTTATTCTCCGCGCCAACCGTATCGCAATCGACAACGAAGCGATGAAAATGTCCTCTCAAGCAAAACCCGCACAGATGAAATCGGCGCGGGCGAAGTCCGCCTCGCCGACTCGGAGCAAGTCAGCGGCGCGTGATGACGCGCAGCCCGCCGAACTGGAGGACGATGCGTTTGACCGCGCAATTACCAAGGCGTCTAAATCCGGCTTCCTTGATGACATGATTGCCGATGCGTTGCAGGCTCAACGCAACGGCAAAACTACGCCGCTTTAACTCTGATTTCGATTTTGAAAACTGCTCAAATAATAACGACCGGAAATTAACCATGTCCGATTTACTCAAACGCCTCAACATCATCCAAGACGCCATCACTTTGGGCGACGAGGATGTCATCGCCATGCAAGCCGGCCGCTTGCCGGCGGAGTTGCAAGAATTGGCGGATTTACTCACCGCGCAAAAATACGCGGACGCGGCGTTGTGGATTGCCGCATACCGCAAGGACAACTTGATGCTGACCGAATACCAAGACCCGGAAATCGCCGGGCTGCGGATGGAGTTGGCGAATTTGGAACTGGCGCTGACTGAGTTGGTGGCCGAGAGAAGCGAGGCTTTGCGCAAAATCGCCGAGTTCAACGCCGCTTATATGGCGAACTTGGGCGAGTTGATGGAGAAGATTCTGCACCTTCGCCTGCAACAAGAAGAGGCGCGCGCCGCGCATGCGGAAGACGATGAACTGAAAAAGGCGCGCAACGAATACGAGGAATTCACGCAGCAAAAAGCGGACACGCCGCAGGTGCAATCCCTCGACCACGAACAGAAGAACGAACTGAAAAAACTATTCAAGCAAGCGGCGCATAAATGCCACCCCGACCGCCTGCCGGACGACAAAAAGGAGGACGGCGCGCGCATATTCCAAGAACTGGAGGCGGCGAACCGCAAAAACGACTTGGCGCGCGTGCGCGAAATTTGGCGACTGTTGCAGGATAACGACTGGACCGCCGCGGCTGAGACCGTGACCGACAAAGACATCCTGCGCCGGCGCATCGAAGCCGCCCGCGAGCGCATCGCCGCTGTGCAAACGGAAATCGACAAGATTTTCGCGGACGAAACTTGGCAACTAATCGAATCCCTCGCCGCCGAAGGCACCCGATGGGACGCCTACTTCGCCGAGATGAAG
>JAPPPS010000075.1 GCA_028817405.1 Gammaproteobacteria bacterium | reverse complement strand
AGCGCCAGTTGCGCGCCGTACGAAATCGCCGGAATGAGGACGAAGTTCGACAGCAAGACGAAGGCGTTTAAGATGTCGGTCATGTTTTTTATCGATGCCGGTTCGGCAGCCGAAGCGAGTTCGTTACCAGTCTAACGCGTCCCAGTTATCGAGGTTTGCGCTGTTTAATTTGGAGCCCT
The DNA here is from genome assembly GCA_028817405.1 of Gammaproteobacteria bacterium. GTDB lineage: Bacteria > Pseudomonadota > Gammaproteobacteria > Arenicellales > Poriferihabitantaceae > JAHRAW01. The sequence continues at coordinate 51,342 of JAPPPS010000075.1, read as the reverse complement.
TGCCGCGATAGATTTTCCATACGCCGCCGTCTGTTTGGGTTACGATGCCGCCGGTTAATTGTTCGTTGGCGTTGCGGCGTTTGTTTTCCTTTTTAATATACGCCAGCAAGCCATCACTTTTGTCTCTTGACTCGTCAATTGTGAACCCTTGCTTGGTGTCGAACAAGCCGATGCGCCCGTCCAGGAAGCGCACGATGAAATCCACATAAAACGGTTTTTCCTCGCCAATCGCTTTGTATGGCGATGCAAAATACATGGACTCGCGCTCGCCATTTTTATACCACCATTCCACTTTTTCGTGATCTTCCAGCAGTTCGATGAATTTTTTCTCCGGCCCGGACTGGTTGTTGGGCGCATAGAACGGCTGCATAACCGATTTGGACGCTTTCACGAGTCGGTAGTTTTCGCTGTGGGTAACTCGCTCCGGCACTTCCCACTCGCTGGCGACTTGCAACGGTTCTTTCCGCTGCTCGACCGCTTGGCGATATCTCTCCACTGCGCGCGCCATCGCCTCGGCGAAATGTTGCCGATTAGATTCACTGAGAACGATGTTGATGATATTCTCGAACTTATCCTCGTAATCCATCAACAATGGACCGCCAAAAAAGTCATAAATCGCCTTTTTTGCGTTGCCGATAGAACGATCTTCCGGGTAGTAGGGCGAGAGATTATCACGAACGAAATGGTCGAACATTTTCTGCAACTCGGCGCTATGCCCGAGTTGCATCTTGTCTTTCCCGACCATCGTCTCGCCGACTATTGCGTCAACATCACCTCTTTCCAGGTCGCTGATGAACATTTCGGAAACTCGCTGATTCTTGGTTTTGATTTTCTCTTTCAGTTTCATTTCCTCGGCGGCCTGCAAAAACAGCGCGCCGAATTGCCGGGCGATTCTGGTTTTTTCGCGCATGCGCAAACTATGCACGGAGCGCAACTTGAGCGCGGAATACGCATCGATTCGTTGCGAAGTGTGGATATGGACATAGCCGCCGACAATTTCTTGGTGAATTTCAACTTGCCCCAGATTGGTGTAAATGTACGCCTTGTTGAGTTCGTCACTTGCGTAGTGACCGGTGTCCGGTTGCGGCATGCGCATGATGCGCCCCAGCGTCTGCACGGAGAAAATTTTGTCTTTCCAGTCACGGAATAACGCCAAGACTTGCGCCCGCGGGCAATCCCACCCAAGCGCGATGGCTTGCTTAAAAATCAGCACATCCACTTCGCTGTCGTTTTCCGACAAGCGGTTAAGGTTCGCCTTTTCATTCGACAGCCAAATCGCCAACTTTCCGTTTTTGGTGGTGACCCCGCTGTTTGCCAACACCCGTCGAATTACATCTTCGACATCTTGGTCGACTTGACTTCTGAGTGTACCCAGCTGAACGCACATCAACGGATTAACCGCCACGCCGTTATCGGCAAACGCATCCGCCAACTGCGCGCGCTTGGCGAGCGCCTGCTTAAGAACGACTTTCTCCGAGCGCTCGGTCATGGTCAAATTGACCTTGCCCTTCGTTTCTTTCGCGACTGCACCGGCGAAACCTTGATTAACGACGACCGATTTTTTAATCATGCCTTCGTGCACGACGTCTTCCAACTGCACTTTAATCAGTTCATCCGGGTCTCTCAGAACCGGGGTCGCCGACACTTCGACAATCAAATTCGGCGCGATGTCGGCGATTAATTCGTTGGATATATCGGTAATGTGATAATGACTTTCGTCAATCAGCAAAACGATTTTGCGCCCGGTGGCGCGCGTGTTTTCCAGCACCTTGCCCAGATACATGTCGCGCTCGTTTTCCCGGATGATGATGTTTTTCTCTTGGCGAATACTCTCCCAATTGACGAAGAGAATTTGGGATTCATCGATTTGGCGGTCGGTTAAATTGCTGAATTCAACGCAATCAAGCGCGCGCGAATCCGCGTAATACTTGGTCAGTTTTTCTTTGCTTTGCAGATGCAACTCGCCCGGCGCGGTCCAGATGCACGCAAACGGCGCGACCGAATTATCATCGGCGAGTTGTTTTAGAAACTCGGCGGCCATCACCGTTTTGCCCGACCCGGTCGGCGCATGGAAAATCATGCGCCGGATTCCGTCTCGGCGCAGCAGTCCCGCGCCCTTTTGGAGCAGCGATTCGACCGCCCTCTCTTGGTACTCTTTGAGGTTCATTTGCCAGTATCCGTTTTGAATATCTTCCGGTAAGCGCGCAAAATGCTCTCCGGAATTGATGACACGGTCACTTTGCCGCCGAGGTCGGCAAATTCTTCGGCAAAATCATCACCACCCAACGAGAAAACATACACCTTGAATTTGCCGTCAACAGCGGCAACCGCCCGCTTGAATTGCGGGATCGCTTCGGGGTCGTAAATGATGCCGGTGCAGCGGCTTTGGTTGCGGAAAATCTGATAATCCGGGTCGATTTTCACTTCATCAAAAGTATGTTCGCGCACGCACAGCATCTCGGTGGCGCGTTTGGTGAGTTCGATTTTGTTTGGGTCGGTCGGGGCGGCATCGACGAAACTCGTTTCGTAGTATCGAAGATTGGACGGGATGCCGGTGATGTCGGGCAGTTTTTTATGCCCTTTAATCACCGCCTTGATGCGCGGCTGGCAGATTTTGCGGGCAATGCCGTTTTCGTTGTTGGTGCAGAGAATATACCGACGGTTGCCGCCATCCTCTTTATTGAGGGCGGCGACAGCATGGCCAGTGGTGCCGGAGCCGGCGAAGAAATCCAGAATAACGGAATCCGATTTACACACTCGCTCGATTAAATGTTTGATGAGCCCCGTCGGCTTCGGATAGCCGAAAGGGATGCCCAGTTTTTTCAATTCTGCAGTACCGTGAGAATTGGGAAATTCCTTGATGTAGTCGGACAAAATGTCGCGTCTGCCCTCAACATCGGATTTGAGAAGCTTTTTCTTAACAGTCCATTTTGACCGTTTGCCTTCTGCGTCCAGAAACGGCGACCTGGTGGTTTTTTTGAACACCACTTTATCCAACTTCCGCTCCTCGACATAGCGGTCGCGAGACCAACTCCAGCATTTGTCGTCCTCGCTTTGAGGTTTTACTTGCTCGGCATCCGCCTTTTTCTTCGGGAATACATTTCCCGGCGGAATCAACAAGCTACCATCGGGCGCTTTCATGTAGTACCGTTGGTTTGGGCGAACCTCCAGCTCCGCACGGTAAGGGGTGTCGCCCAAAATGTACTCTCGTTGCTCGCCATTAAAATATTCTGCAAGCCAATCGTGCTGCTTTTTAACGAGAAGCCCATAGTCGCTTTTTTTAATCGACGTTTTGTTGTTTGCATAAAACAAAACGTAATCTTTTTTCGGTTTGTACAATTCGCCTTTGTTGCCGCCGGCTTTGGTGACGCGCGCGATGCAGGTCACGAAATTTTCGTTGCCGAAAATATCGTCCATCAGCAATTTCAGTCGCGCTTGTTCGATGTCATCGATCGAAACGAAAACGATACCATGTTGCGTTAACAAATTTTTTGCCAAACGCAATCTGTTGTTCATCATAGAAATCCACTTGGAATGACGATAACCGTCATTAACATCCACACACTGGTCGTTGTATTTCCAGCCATTATTCCCGGTGTTATACGGCGGGTCGATGTAAATCACATCGATTTTGCCGGCGTGCGTGTAGTTCAGCACTGATAGCGCGTGATAATTATCGCCCTCGATGAGCAGATTGGTCGGCAAGTCAGGGGCGGTGTCAATCGACAACCCTTTGACTTCCTGCAGCACCGGCAACTCGCTTTGGCAGCGGGTGACCACCTCTTCCGGCTTGTCTTCCCACATCAAACCGTATTTCTTGCGCTTTTTGAGCGCAACTATCTCGGCGATTAACGACTCTTTGTCGCGCTGCGAGTAATCCGTTTTAGGCATCGGTTTATCCTCCGAGAAAATGCTTGCGGGTTGCTAAGTTCGGCACCGGTGTCAGTGTGCCAGTCTTTGCGAACGCGAACTGATTGTGTTGCATGTTGGGCGGGTCAGCAAGTCATCAACCATATCATGGCGACCGCCGTCGATGACAATCGATTCGAGTTTTCTTGCGTCATGATTTTAGCGGTTGGTGCGTAATTAATGCGGTTTATAGCATAACTCGAGGCGACGCGCCGCCATCAACGGTCGCCGTCACCGCCGCCATTAGCCGCCGAGGAATGATTTCCGAACCTGCGGATTCGCCAGCAACGCTGCGCCGGTGTCGGTGTGGCGGTTTTTGCCGACGACCAGCACATAGCCGCGGTCGGCGATGGCGAGGGCTTGGCGGGCGTTTTGTTCCACCATCAGAACCGCGACGCCGGTTTGGCGCACATCGAGGATGCGGTCGAACAACTCGTCCATCACAATCGGCGATACGCCGGCGGTCGGCTCGTCCAGCATCAACACCGACGGCCGGGTCATCAGCGCGCGCCCGACTGCGACTTGCTGGCGCTGGCCGCCGGACAACTCGCCGGCCGCTTGGCGGCGTTTTTCCGCTAACACCGGGAACAACTCGAACACCTGCGCCATGGTGTCACCGAAATCATCGCGCCTTAAGTAAGCGCCCATCTCCAAGTTTTCCTCGACGCTCATGGACACGAACACATTCGCGGTTTGCGGCACGAATGCCATGCCGCGCTCGACTCGCGCTTGCGGCGTGCGCGCGGTGATGTCGTCGCCGTCCAACAACACCCGGCCTTCGCGCAAGTCGAGCATGCCGAGCAGCGCTTTCATCGCGGTGGATTTGCCCGCGCCGTTCGGGCCGACGATGACCGCAATCTCGCCGCGCTCGACGCCGATGCTGCAGTCGCGAATGATGTCCGCGCCGCCGTAGCCGCCGGTCATGTGTTCGCCGCTTAAGTAACTCATGCTGATGCGGCCGGTGTTGCCGGTTCAGTCGACAGTTGCGCGGTTGCCGGCGAATTCGTGGTCGTCGCGGCCGGCGTCGATGCATTCGCCGGCCGATTCTTCAAACCGCGGCCGAGATACGCTTCAATCACCGCTTCATCGGCTTTCACTTCCTCGGCGCTGCCGACGGTCAGCACCGCGCCCTCGGCCATCACAATCACCGGGTCGCACAATCGACTGATGAAATCCATGTCGTGTTCAATCATGCAGAAAGTGTAACCGCGCTCGCGGTTCAAGCGCGCGATGGCGTCGCCTAAGTCGTTCAGCAGCGTGCGGTTGACGCCGGCCCCGACTTCGTCCAGCAGCACGACTTTGGCGTCGGTCATCATGGTGCGGCCGAGTTCGAGGAGTTTTTTCTGCCCGCCGGACAAGTTGCCCGCGGCTTCGTCGGCGACATGCGAGAGTTTAAGGAAGTCGATGACCGCGTCCGCTTGTTCGCGGATGGCGTCTTCCTGCCGGCCCACCGCCGGGCGGCGCAGCCAGGTGTTCGGCAACCGTTCGCCGACCTGCGCGGCCGGCACCATCATGAAATTCTCGCGCACCGTCAAACTGGCGAACTCGTGCGCGATTTGGAAAGTCCGCACCAATCCGCGCGCGAACAACTGATGCGGCTTGCGCCCGGTGATGTCCTCGCCGTCCAAATGAATGCGCCCGGCGGTCGGCGCGTATACGCCGGCGATGAGGTTGAACAGCGTGGTCTTGCCGGCGCCGTTCGGCCCGATGAGCCCGGTAATCGTCCCCGCCGCGATGTCCAAACTGGCGTCGTTGACGGCGCGCAACCCGCCGAAATGCTTGGAAACCCCTTCAACCCGAATCATGATGGCGCAGTCGTTGCTGAAAATACGATGGCGACGGCGACAACACCGCCGCGGCGAGTATAGTATAAAAAAACCGGGGGGGCGGGGCGGTCCGAGCAGTCGCGCGACACCGGCAATTTGCTGATTCCCGCCCGCCCGCCATTGTGCTATCATCGCCGTAACTTGGTTTTAGGAAACCGCTTTGTCCGCCGCTTCGCGTCCGCTGTCCCCGCATCTGCAGATTTACCGGCCGCAGTTGACTTCGGTGCTGTCGATTCTGCACCGCGGGAGCGGCATTATTCTCGCGCTTGGCGCGCTGCTGGTGGCGGCTTGGCTGGCGGCGGTGGCGGCGGGGCCGGCGGCGTATTTGGCGGCGCATGGATTGCTGAATTCTTGGGCCGGCAAAACCCTCCTGTTCCTCTGGACGCTGTGCACTTTCTACCACCTGTGCAACGGCGTCCGCCATCTGGTTTGGGACGCGGGCTACGGATTCGGCCTGCCCGCGGCTTACGCCAGCGGCAAAATCGCGCTCGGCGCGGCGGTGGCCCTTACTGTACTGGCGTGGTTGCTATGAACGCCGAATCGACTTCCGCGCCGCCGTCGCCGCCGGCCGCCGGCGCAGCAACCCCCGCGGCAACCCCCGCGGCAAACTCCGCGCGCCACGCCTCGCGCCACTGGCGGTGGCAGCGCCTCTCCGCGCTGGCGTTGATTCCGCTGACGCTGTGGTTCGTGTTCGCGATTCTCGATGCGGTCGGCGAGTCGCATGCCGCGGCGCTGGCGTGGCTCGGCCGGCCCGGCGTGGCCGCGGCGTTGAGCGTTTATCTCGCCGCGGCGTTCTGGCACGCGCAGTTGGGCTTGCAAGTCGTGGTCGAAGATTATGTGGCGGCCGAGCGCGCGCGCGCGAACACGCTGTTGGCGCTGCGCATCATCAACAGCATCGCGGCCGGCATCGCCATCGGCGCGGTGTGGTTGGTCGCTTTCGCTTCGTGAATCCCCGATAAATCCATGGCCGCAACCGCATACCCCATCGTCGACCACCAATACGATGTGGTCGTGGTCGGCGCCGGCGGCTCCGGCTTGCGCGCCACTTTCGGCATGGCGGTCGAGGGCTTGCGCACCGCCTGCATCACCAAGGTGTTCCCGACCCGCAGCCACACCGTGGCCGCGCAGGGCGGCATGAGCGCCGCGCTCGGCAACATGGGCGAGGACGACTGGCGCTGGCACATGTATGACACGGTGAAAGGCTCGGACTGGCTCGGCGACCAAGACGCCATCGAATATATGTGCAAGGAGGCGGCCGATGCGGTGATTGAATTGGAGCATTACGGTGTGCCGTTCTCGCGCACCCCGGAGGGAAAGATTTATCAGCGCGCGTTCGGCGGCATGACCACGCACTTCGGCGAGGGCCAGGCGCAACGCACTTGCGCCGCGGCCGACCGCACCGGGCATGCAATTTTGCATGCGCTGTATCAGCAGTCGCTCAAACACAACGCCGAGTTCTTTGTCGAGTTCTTCGCCCTGGATTTAATCATGGAAAACGGCGAGTGCAAAGGTTTATTGGCGTGGGACTTGGACAACGGCAAGTTGCACCGTTTCGCCGCCAAGTTGGTGGTGCTGGCGACCGGCGGTTATGGGCGGTGTTATTTATCCTGCACCTCCGCGCATAGTTGCACCGGCGACGGCGGCGGCATGGCGTTGCGCGCCGGCCTGCCGTTGCAAGACATGGAGTTCACCCAGTTTCACCCCACCGGCATCTACGGCGTCGGTTGTCTCATCACCGAAGGCGCGCGCGGCGAAGGCGGCTACCTAACCAACGCCAACGGCGAACGCTTTATGGAACGCTACGCGCCGAACGCGAAAGACTTGGCGTCGCGCGATGTGGTCAGTCGCGCCATGACCATGGAAATTCGCGCAGGCTTAGGCGTCGGCGAGAACAAAGACCACATTCATTTGCACTTGGAACACTTAGGACCCGAAGTGTTGGCCGAAAGGTTGCCCGGCATCTCCGAGACCGCGCGCATCTTCGCCGAGGTCGATGTCACGCGCGCGCCGATTCCGGTGCTGCCGACCGTGCATTACAACATGGGCGGCATCCCCACCAACATCCACGGCGAGGTGGTGACGCGCGAAGGCGACGACGCCGAGCGCGTGATGCCGGGCTTGTTCGCCATCGGCGAAGCGGCGTGCGTGTCGGTGCATGGCGCGAACCGTTTGGGCTCGAATTCGCTGTTGGACATCGTGGTGTTCGGGCGCGCGGCCGCGCATCGGGCGCGGGAATTGATTCAACCCGGCGGCCAGTTGCCGGCGTTGGCGCGCGACGCCGGCGACGAGAGCATCGCGCGGTTTGATGCGTTGCGTTATGCCAACGGTGATGCGCCGACCGCGGCGCTGCGGTTGGACATGCAAAAAATCATGCAGGATTATTGCGCGGTGTTTCGCACCGAAGATGTGATGCGCGAAGGCGGCGATAAACTGGCCGAAGTTTGCGCGCGCCTAAAAGATGTGCGCGTGACCGACCGGTCGATGATTTGGAACACCGACCTGGTTGAGACGCTGGAGTTGGATAACTTGTTGCGCCAAGCGCGGGTGTCGATTGACGCCGCCATTAATCGCACCGAGAGCCGCGGCGCGCATGCGCGCGAAGATTATCCCGAGCGCGATGATGTTAATTGGCTGAAGCACACGCTGACCTGGCAAGCGGCGGTAACGCAAGCGTCGCGCATCGACTACCGGCCGGTGCATAACTATACGCTGACCGACGAAGTCGAATACATCGCGCCGAAGAAGCGCGTTTATTAAGTTCGCCTCGATCGTCCGCGCGTCCGCGCCGAATTAAAAAAACATGACAAACCCCCGCGCCGACAACGCGCCGTTCGCCGTCACCGTCGCCGTCATCGCCCTGCTGGCGCTGTCGCTCGGCGACGCCATGATTAAACATTTCAGTTGGCGCTTTACCTTGTGGCAAATCTTCACCATGCGCTCGTTGTTGGTGTTGCCGGCGCTGGTTGTCATCATGTTCGAGTTGCGCCGGCGCGGCAAGATGGCGTCGCCAATGCCGCGCGCGCCGGGCTGGATTGCGCTGCGCGGCTTGCTGTTCGCCGCCGCCGGCGTCATTTACTTCGCCTCGCTGCCGAACCTGCCGTTCTCCACCGCCGCCGCGGTGGTCAACACCGTGCCGCTGTTCGTCATCTGCTTCGCCATGCTGCTCGGCGGCGAGCGGGTGCCGAAAACGGTGCGCATCGCCATCGCGCTGGGCTTCACCGGGGTGCTGTTAATCATCCGTCCGGGCCCCGCCGGCTTTAACTTTTACGCGCTGCCGGTGCTGTTGGCGGCGGCGTTTTACGCGCTGGCGATGGTGGTGACGCGCATCCGCTGCCGCGCCGAAAACCCCTACACGCTCGCGCTCGGCATGCACCTCGCTTTCATCGCGGTCGGCGCGGTGATGTCGGGCGTGATTAAAGCCGCCGGCATCGCCGAACCGGCCGCGCCGGCCGCCAAGTTTTTATTCGCCGACTGGCGCGCGCCGGCGATGGACGATGTTTTGATTTTGGCGGCGCTCGGCGGCGCGTTCGCGGTTTACACCGTCGGCATCGCCCTCGCCTATCAACGCGCCCCGGCCGCGACCATCGCGCCGTTTGAATACACTTATCTGGCGTCCGGCCTGCTGTGGGGCTATTTGCTTTTTGCCGAACGCCCCGGCATACTGGCGTTGCTCGGCATGCTACTCATCGTCGCCGGCGGTCTGACCGTAATCAAACATCAAGCCCGTGGCCGAATTTAAACTCCCCGCCAACTCCAAAATCGTCAGCGGTAAAACCTACCGCGACGCCACCGCCGCGCGCTTGCGCACGGTGCGCGTTTATCGTTTCGACCCGGACCGCGGTGGTGACGGTGACGATAACGGTAACAGTAACGATAACGGTGACGGTAACCACGGCCGCAACCTGCCGCGCATTGACACTTACCAAGTCGATGTCGCCGCCTGCGGTCCGATGGTGCTGGATGTCATCATTCGCATCAAGAACCACATCGACCCCACGCTGACCTTCCGCCGTTCATGCCGCGAAGGCATCTGCGGTTCATGCGCGATGAACATCGACGGCGTCAACACCTTGGCATGCACGCAACCGGCCGCGGCCATCAGCGGCGACATCAAAATTTATCCGCTGCCGCATCTGCCGGTGGTCAAGGACTTGGTCGCCGACTTGAGTAATTTTTACGCGCAATACGCGTCGGTTAAACCGTGGCTGCAAGCCGGCGAACCCGCGCCCGGCCGCGAGCGTTTGCAATCCGAACAGCAGCGCGAGAAGTTGGACGGTTTGTATGAATGCATTTTATGCGCGTGCTGTTCAACCAGTTGCCCGAGTTATTGGTGGAACGGCGACAAATACCTCGGCCCCGCGGCGCTGCTGCAAGCGTACCGTTTCATCGCTGACAGCCGCGATGAGGCCGACGGCGAGCGCCTCGCGCAACTCGACGACGCGTTCAAGTTATACCGTTGCCACACCATCATGAACTGCACCAAAACCTGCCCGAAAGGTTTGAACCCGGCCAAAGCCATCGCCGAGATTAAAAAAGCCGTGGCGAAACGCTGACATCGCCGCTGACATCGCAAACCCCGGCATCGCTTGAGCATCGTCGCATGGAGCGGCAAGAAAAACGGCAAAAAAGAATCCAATGGCGCTGCCGCCGCGGCGCCAAAGAGTTGGACTTAATCCTGTCCGCATTCGTCGCCGCGCACTACGACTCGCTGAGCGTCGCCGAGCGCCGCCGCTTCGACCGCCTGCTGGACTGCGCCGACCCGCAACTCGCCGACTACCTGTGCCACGGCGCCACCCCGCCCGACCATGAAACCGCCGCCATCGTCGAACGCATTCGCGCTGCCCATCGCGGTTAGCGTCTTCCCGCCGCGGCGCATCGCGGCTGTGGTGGTCGCGCTGCACTGCCTGCCGCTGCCGTTGTTGGTTGTTGCGCTGCCCGGCGCATGGTTGGCGGCCGCGCTTGCGACGGTGGCGGCATCCTTGGCGTTGTCGCTGCATCGCCAAAGTCGCGCCGCCAACGCCGCGCGCCTCCTCACCACCGCCGGCAACCAATGGCGACTCCACCGCCGCGGCGCCGGCCTCGACGGTGTCGCCTGCGACCGCGGCGCCGGCATCGATGGCGACCGCGACCCGGGCGAGACCATCGAACTCATAGACGGCGCAAACTGCGGCCCGTTTATTTTGCTGTTGGCCGCGCAACACAACCGTAGATTCCACCTCGCCATCGACTCCCGCGCGCAACCGCATGACCAATCACACCGCCTACGCGTGTGGCTGGCGCACCGCAACCCCAACCCCTCCGCCGATTCCAAACCCCCATGGCGGCCATAACCCCGGCCTTTCGCCCGCAACCACAGCACAAGCGCGCGACGGCGGAAATTGGTTTTGCCGCGGAGACGCTCAATCACCACTCCGGGCTACGACCCGGAGTCCAGAGCCTTTAATTGGTCCAGCGAGATACCACCAAAAGCAAAGATTCTGGACTCCGGCTGTCACCGGAGCGGCTGAGGGGGCGATTTACGGTGGAGGCGATTTATGGCGGGTGTGACGGGAACTCGATGTCGCGTTGGTTTAATCTTCCGTGTTTCGCTTTCGGGGGGACGGTTGAACCGGATATCTCAAGGCGCCTAATCGGATGTCGAGCGCTTTGGTTGTGAACTTGGTTAGCGTGTCGCAGTGTTGCTCGGCGCAGGATTTTGCCTCCGCTTCGCTTGCATGGCGGTGCGGGCAGCGTTGTTGTTTGCCGTCGACGACGACAACGGCGCGGTACCAATACATATGCGCGGATGCGTCGGGTTGCGCGTCGTCGGTCATGCGTCTTGTCCGGGAATCAAGATGGTCTCCACCGCTTTCGCCGCCGGTTGCGGATGGTCGCGCATGATGTGCAGGCCGCGGCTTTCTTTGCGGCGCAGCGCCGAGCGCACGGTGAGTTCCGCCACCAACACCAAGTTGCGCAGTTCGATGAGGTCGTTGCTGACGCGGAAGTGACGGTAAAACTCGCGGATTTCCTCCTGCAGCAGCGCGATGCGGCGGGCCGCGCGCGCCAGTCGTTTGTCGGTGCGCACGATGCCGACATAGTCCCACATGCATCGGCGCAACTCGTCCCAGTTGTGCGACACCACGATGCGCTCGTCGGGGTCGGTCACTTGACTCTCGTCCCAGTTAAGCAACGCCGGCATGCGCGCGTCCGGCGCATCGCGTTGCAACTCCGCGGCGATGCGCGCGGCGCATGCTTCGGCGAACACCAAACATTCCAGCAGCGAGTTGCTTGCCAAACGGTTCGCGCCGTGCAGGCCGGTGTAGCCGGTCTCGCCAACCGCGTACAAGTTGCGGATGTCGGTGCGGCCGTCCAAGTCGGTGACCACGCCGCCGCAGGTGTAGTGCGCGGCCGGCACCACCGGCAACGCTTCGGATGTCATGTCGAGACCGAGTTCCATGCAGCGCGCGGAGATGGTCGGGAAGTGTTTGCGGATGAACGCGGCCGGCTTGTGACTTAAGTCGAGATACACATTGTCGCAGCCGTTGATTTTCATTTCCAAGTCGATGGCGCGCGCCACGATGTCGCGCGGCGCGAGTTCGGCGCGGGAGTCATACGCCGGCATAAAGCGGCGACCGTCGGCATGCACCAACACGCCGCCTTCGCCGCGCACCGCTTCGGAGATGAGAAACGATTTCGCCTGCGGATGATACAAACAGGTCGGATGAAACTGCACGAATTCCATGTTCGCCACGCGGCAGCCGGCCCGCCATGCCATGGCGATGCCGTCGCCGGTGGATGTGTCGGGGTTGCTGGTGTAAAGATAGATTTTGCTGGCGCCGCCGGTGGCCAATACCAAGTGCCGGCACGGCAACGCGACGATGCGTTTGCGTTTCAAGTCAAGCGCGTAGACGCCGAGGCAGGTGTTGTCGCCGGCGTTGTTATCGTTCGCGTTGTTGTTCGCGTTGATGCCGCCGTGTTTTTTGGAAGTGATTAAGTCGATGGCGATGTGGTTTTCCAGCAACGCAATCGCATCGTGACCGCGCACCATCTGTTCGAGGGTTACTTCAACTTCTTCGCCGGTCGCATCCGCGGCGTGCAGCACGCGACGGTGGCTGTGGCCGCCTTCGCGGGTTAAATGAAATTCATCTCCGCCATCGCCGGAATCGCCGCGGCGGCTGAAACTCACCCCGCGCTCGATGAGCCATTCGACCGCGCGCGGCGCTTGCTTGACCACGAACTCCACGCTGCGCCGGTTGCACAACCCGCCGCCGGCTTGCAGCGTGTCGTCGATGTGCGACTGATATGAATCATCGTCGCCCAACACCGCGGCGATGCCGCCCTGCGCGTATCTTGTCGAGCCTTCGTCAAGTTCCGACTTCGACAAAATAGTCACGCCAACGCCGCGCTCGGCCAAGCGCAACGCCAGCGACAAACCGGCCAGACCGCCGCCGATGATGAGAACCGGATGTTGTTCTTTTGACATGGAATTGGCGAGTGGTTGAACGCGCGCATTGTAACGCGCTGCGGGCGGCAGGCGACGCAAGGCGGGCGGCGCCTAAGCAACCGCGTCGATTTTTTCCATGACTTTTGCGGTCTCGACCAGCGCCACGATGATTTTTTGGTAGTGGTGAATTTCGTTCCAAGACAGGGCCCGGCCCTTGCGGTCTTTGAGGTATTTTTGCGCCGGGAAGTAGCCGCCGACGGCGAAGTTCCAGGCGACTTGCGGCACGCGCTCAAAACGCTGGGTTTTGTTGAGCCACACGGTGTTCTTTCGCGCCTTGGTTAATCCAAGCGGCGCTTTTTCGCGCACAACGGCGGTGACGGTGTTGTCGCCGGATTCGGGGAAGGTGGTGATTAACCGGTTTAACTTGGGGCTTTCCATGAGATGCAACTGGCGCAATTCGGCGCCGAGTTTGGCCAGGGCGCGGAAGTGTTTGCGGTCGCGCGGATAGGGGACGCGCGGGAAGTCGATTTTTAGGAACTCGCGGAATTTTTTGCGGTAAGTCGGGCTGTGCAAGACCGCGTAGATGTAGTCGAGTAAATCGACCGGCGCAAAAGTATTGCGCGCGGAAGTTTTCTCCGGCGTAAATTTCATGCCAATGTCGCCGGCGATTTGTTGCACGGTGTCGGCGTTGAGGTTGGGCTTGCGCGACCTCTCACCGTCCAAACGCGATTGCGCATCTTCCGGATAAACATACAGCGGGAAGAAATAACTCCACGCGCCGGTCACGCCGCCATCGATTCGCGTCTTCGAGACCAAGATATACCGAAATGCGCGTTTGGTGTGTTGGCGAGTGGTCACCAAGCCGAGGTTGTCGCCGCCGGCCATGTGACGCATGGCTTGCTCAGCCGGGCGACTAATGATGGCTTTGTCGTAGTAAATCCAGCGCCAATCGAACGGCCGATAAACGATGTCGGTCACATGGTCCGGATTGAATTCCTTGCCGCGAATCACATGGGTGAGTTTATAGCCGCTGGAATCTTTGACCTTGTGCGCCGCCATGAAATCGAAGTTCATGTCGCCGGACAACAGTGTTTTAATGTTGGCGACCAGCGCGGTTTTGTCGCGGTTGATGAACAGCGAATCACGGTCGGTTTTTACCCCGGAGTTGAACACCGGGAAAAGTTCTTTCACGCCGAAGCCTTTTTCGTATTCGGCCTGCGCGGAAAAATCCTTCGGCACGAAGAAAAAATGCGGCGCGCGCGGTTTCAGTTTGCGAAACTTCACCTTGCCGAGCGCGTGATGCCACAAGAATTCGTATTTGGCTTGGCGCGCGCCGAACAAGTCACAGTGAAACACTTCCGCATGCGCGCCGGCTTTCTTTTTGTTGCTCTTGACGAACAAGTTGATGGAGACGCCCTGCATGATGTCGAACACATTCTGGTCCTTGGAGCCGTCCGGTGCGCGCTCTTTCTTGCGCGTGTCGCCGTGCAAGTTCAACACATAAATGCGGTCGAAAGTTTCCAACAAGCGCTCGCGCATGCGACGGTGGGTGATGCCGTCGACAAAACTGTTGTTGGAGATATACGCGAGGATGCCTTCGCCGGTTTTGTCGACCAAGTGCTCACCGAAACGAATGAACTTGATGTAGTCGTCGTCCAGATTCAACTTTCTCTCGTTGAGGCCATCCTTGTAGTCATCGATGAGATTCTGAATCCACCGCCCGCGGTTGCTGCTGCTGACCGCGTACGGCGGATTGCCGATGACCACCATCACCGGTGCGTCGCGCTTGACGGTGTCGGCCCCGCGCGCTTCGCTGACCAGCCAGTTGGCGAACGGAATGTCGCGCATTTTTGTTTCCGCCTCGCGGTTTTCCAACGAGTTGGTGAGATAAATGCGCAGTCGTTGTTCGTCCAACTCGAAGCCGGTCTCGCGCAGAATCATTTCCAACTTCACATGCGCCATTGCGTACGGCGCCATGAGAATCTCGAAGCCGTTCAACCTCGGCAACAACTCATCGCGGACATAATCCGACCACATGCCATGCTGGCCGCGGAATCCATCGTGAATGAACTTGACGATGTCGGCGAGAAATGTCCCCGTGCCGGTGCCGGGGTCGAGGATTTGCACCTTGTGCATTTCCCTCGTATCGCCGTCCACGGTCACCGTGGTCTTGGCGGTGTCGGCGATGCCGCCGGGCAGTTTGAATTCCGTTTTTAGAATCGAATCGACCGCGCGCACGATGAAATTCACCGCCGGCGCCGGGGTGTAATACACGCCGCGGCCCTTGCGCAGTTTGGAATCGTACGCGCCGAGGAAGGTCTCATAAAAGTGAATGAACGGGTCGGTGCGCTGCGTCGACTTGCCGAAATATTTCATCAACTCGGCCACATCGGCGGCGCGAAAAATATCAGCCAAGTCATCGACAATCCATTTGATGCGCGCGTCCAAATCGAATGCGGCGATGTAGCCGAAGAATTTCTTTAAGAACGGGTTGCTGCTTGGAATCAGTTTGGCGGCTTTGTCGCGGGAAAAATTCGCCAAGGTCGGGTCGTGCAAACGCGCGACGAACATGCCATATGCGATGGTCTGCGCATAAATGCCGGCGAAGCGATTCGGCTTGATGCCGGCATCCAAAATTTCCCGGAACGCCGCCAACTGCCCATGCAGTTCGCCGCTGCGCCCGTTACCGTTTTCTTCGTCCTTGTTCAGCGCGTTCTCAATCACACCGGCCAACAACCGGGCTTTATCCGCCATGCGCGCGGCCAAGTCATCGGCGGTGGTGATGGTCTGCCCCTCGTAAGCGCCGAAGTTTTTTACCGATTCGGTAAATTGTTCAAAATCGCTGGGGCTGGGTTTGATTTTCCCGCCAATCAACTCGGCGATGGAAACCACGTTGACCGGGTCCGAATCGCCGTCCCGGTAAAAACGAAACTCCAGATAGTTGGTGAATACGATGTTGTCCAAAGAGCGCAGATAACGCTGAAACTGCTCTCGGTCCCTGCCGGTCAGGTTGTCCAGCGGTTTGCCGAGGTCCTTGGCCTCGATGTAGCCCAGCGGAATCAAATCGCGCTTCAAAACATAATCCGGCGCGCCGCAGGCGATGGGGCGGGGTTCATGGGTGATATTAACGCCGGGCAGAAATTCCTGCATCAGTTTTTGCAGGTCGGCGCGAAAACTGAGTTCGGTGGAGTTGCCGCCGCTGTGGATGGCGGCGACGGCCTTCAAGTAGGCGCGGATGGCGGACGGGGACATGCGCGGAGTGTAGCAGTATTTCGGCGGCGGGGGCGGCGAATTTGTGTGAAAGCGACTCAAACCCACGTCGCCAACCACAGCAGCAGCGGAATGGTCACGCCGGCTGCGAGGTGGCCGGTGGTGATGAGCGATGACATGAGTTCCGCGTCGCCGCCCATGCTGCGCGCGACGATGTAGCCTTGCATCGCGGTTGGCGCGGCCGCGCATAACACTGCGACCGTGCGCGCCAAACCGTCGATGCCGAAAGCGACCGTCAACGCCATGGTGAGCAGCGGCATACATATGACTTTAAGCGCAATCGCCGCGGCGATGTGCAACCGCGCGCGGCGAATCGCTTGCATCGAGATGCCGGCGCCGACCACCAGCAGGCCGACGCCGAGTGTGGCCGCGGCTAAGATGTCCAATGTGCCGCTGAGCGCGCTTGGCAATTCAACGCCGACAACTTTCACGCCGAAGCCGGCGAGGCATGCGATGATGAGCGGGTTCTTCAGCACCGCGGTTAACTTCGCGCGCATCGATGTACCCGCGCCGCGCGGCAGCGCGTATTCGATGACCACGATGCAACTGACATTGGCGAGCGGCACCATCACCGCCAGCGCCACCGCCACCAGTTCCAAACCGGCGTCGCCGTATAAAGTCGCGGCGAGCGCGAGCGGAATGATGTTGTTCCACCGCACCGCGTTTTGGAACAGCGAAGTCATGGATGCGGCCGGCAACCGCGCGCTCCGCGCATGCGCAAACGCCGCCAACCCAAGCGCGGTTTGCGCGATGACAAACACCGTCGCCAACTTCCAACTCTCGCGCAGCGCAAAATCGCCGGCGACAATGGCGGAGAATAATCAACGCCGGCAGGAACACATGGAACATGACTTTTTCCAGCGACGCCCAGTCGACATCGCGCAGCGCCGGCGCGCGCGTCAGTAACTTGCCGGCGACCAGGCACAACACAATCGGCGCGATGGCGTTCAGGGTGGTTAAGAAAGCGTGCATGGGTTGGTTCGCGTTCGGCGACAAAAGTTAGGATTAAATGTTGCGGCGGTTTTAGTCGCAATTTTTGTTTTCCGCGACGACTAATTAAAGACTCTGGATTCCGGATCGATGGAAAATAGTGGCGCTGCGCTCCTTATTTTCCTATCGTCCGGAAAAATCCGCCGGGAGCGGATTTTCGCGCAAGCCCGAAGGGTTTGGAGCAGGGACGCTCCAAACAATGACGGTGGGGGCGCGACTGCACCGTTACTTTGCGAATCAAATTCGCGCTCAACTATTCAGCGCATAATATTCCGTGATTTCATCGAAAGCATCCAGCGCTTCATCGAGGTCTTCGCCGGCGGCCAATTGGTACGCGTCGATGCCGCATCGTTCCATCAGCGGCAGGTTGTCGCGGTGAGCGTTCAGGGCGCGGATTTCGCCGGCGAAGTTTAACTGGCGCAACTGTACCGCTTGCGAGTAGCCGCGGCCTTCGTGGAAAGCGCCGAACTCCAGCGCGATTAAATCGATGCGGCCGAGGTCGCCGGCGATGCGGTCGACTTCGTCTTCGGCGCGCAGTTTAACGCCGACTCGTCGCCCGGTTTGGCACAGCGCGTGACGCATTTTCATGTAGCGTTGCAGCGGCATGATGACGCGCGCGTCGCGGCCGGCGCCGTTGTCGCCGGCGCCGGCACCGTTATCATCGCCGTCTTCAAGCCGCCAACGGTCGCGAATGACGGCGCGGTTTTTGATGATGCGCATAAACTTTCTGTTTGAACGGTTCAACGCCCAAGCGAATCACGGCGTCGAGAAACTTCTCGCCATCGAGACGCAGTTCGATATAAGCGTCGATGATGGTCTCGACCACTTCCGCGACTTGAGCGCGGGCGATGGCGGGGCCGAGTCGCGCGCCTAATCTCGTGTCGTTGTCGGCCGAACCGCCGAGCGTGATTTGATACCACTCCGCGCCTTTTTTATCGACGCCGAGGATGCCGATGTGGCCCGCGTGGTGGTGGCCGCAGGCGTTCATGCAGCCGGACATTTTCAGTTTGACTTCGCCGATGTCATACAGCCGGTCGAGGTCGGCGATGCGTTCGTTGATTTGCCGCGCGATGCCGATGGTGCCGGCGTTGGCGAGCGAGCAGTAGTCGAGCCCCGGGCAGCAAATCATGTCGTTCAGCGTGCCGATGTTCGGCGTCGCCAACTCGATGCGGTTCAGTTCATGCCAAACCGCAAACAAATCGGCGCGCCGCACAAACGGCAACACTAAATTCTGTTCATGGCTGACGCGAATTTCATCGGCGCTGTACCTCTTCGCCAGCGCCGCCAACGCATCCATCTGCGCGGCGTTCAAGTCGCCGGGCGCGCGGCCCGGGGCTTTCAGCGAGACATAAACGATGCGGTACGCCGGGTCGCGGTGCGCGACGGTGTTATGTTCGCGCCAACGCAAGAAGCGCGAGTCGGCGACCGCAATGGGTTGGAGTCGGCCGGTGTTTTTACCGTCACCGAATGCAACACCGTCACCGGCCGCGGCGTCATCACCGTCGTTTGCGGTGGTGACCGGCGCAAAAAACGCGCGAGATTGTTCGATGTCAGCGGCGCTCACCGTCGGCGCCGCACCCGCGTTCATCATGTCGCGCCATTCCTTTTCCACCCGCTGTCGAAATTCATCGATGCCGAGGTCGCCGACTAAAATTTTAATTCGCGAACGATATTTATGGTCGCGCCTGCCATAACGGTTATACACGCGCAAAATCGCCTGCAAAAACCCAAGCAAGTCATCCGCCGCCAACGACTCGGCGATGACCTGGCCGATGACCGGGATGCGCCCCATGCCGCCGCCGACCAACACGCGAAACCGGGTTTGCCCGGCACCGTCATGAAACAACCGCAAGCCGATGTCATGCCACTGCACCGCCGCGCGGTCGGCGTGCGCGCCGGTGACCGCAATCTTAAACTTGCGCGGCAGCCAGTTGAACTCCGGATGCAGCGTCGACCACTGCCGAATCAACTCGCACCATGGCCGCGGGTCTTCGATTTCATCCGCGGCCACGCCGGCCAAGTGGTCGGCGGTGATGTTGCGCACGCAACTGCCGGAAGTTTGAATCGCGTGCATGCCGACTTCCGCCAACGCCTCCAAAATCGCCGGCACTTGGTCGAGTTCGGGCCAGTTGAATTGAATGTTCTGGCGCGTGGTGAAGTGACCGTAGCCGCGGTCGAAGCGCCGCGCGACCGTCGCCAAGCGTTGCAGTTGGCGGCTGTTTAATACGCCATACGGAATCGCCACGCGCAGCATGTGGGCGTGGCGTTCTTGGTATAAACCGTTGCGCAGGCGCAGTTGCTGGAACAAATCGGGGTCCAGCGCGCCGGCGCGAAAGCGCCGCACTTGGCCGCGGAACTGGCGGGCGCGCTGGGTGAGTTGGCGGCGGTCGTGGGCGTTGTAGCGATACATGGGCGGCGGCGGCGGTGGGCGGACGCTCAATGTAGGGGGGAAGCGGCGCATCGGCAATGAAAAATGCGAGAAAATTGGAAAATAATACTTTTTTTATGCTATATTGCGCGTCCCTGTAGAAAATGTTCCCTGAATTATGCAATACGAGGAAAATTTTACCATCGACCGCGTCGACCGCAAAATCCTGTCCTTTCTGCAACAGGATGCGACCATGACCATCAAGGAAATCGCCCGGCGCGTACATCTGTCGCCGACGCCGTGCTGGAAACGCATCCAGCGTCTGGAGGAAAACGGCGTCATCCGCGCGCGCGTGGCGCTGCTCGACCCGGCCAAGGTGGACGCGGGCGTCACCGTGTTCATCGCCATCCGCACCGACCGGCACAACATCGAGTGGAGCAAAAAGTTCGCGCGCGAGATGAAGTCCATCCCGGAAGTCATGGAAATCTACCGCATGAGCGGCAAGGTGGATTACCTGCTGCGCGTGGTGGTGCCGGACATCGCCGCCTTCGACCGCATCTACAAAACCATCATCAGTCGCATCGAGTTGTCGGATGTGACCTCGATGTTTGCGATGGAGCAGATGAAATATACGACCGCGTTGCCGGTTTGACGGCGGACGGTGACGGGGCCGCGGCGTTGACCGGCGGCCGGTTTGACGGTGGACGGTGACGGGGCCGCGGCGCTGACCGGCGATGCGGCCGCGGCTTACGCGCGCGCGACTCCCAACTCTCGCAGCAACGCGCGCGTTTCCCACAGCGGCAAGCCGACTACGCCGCTGTAACTGCCGTTGATGCGGGTGACGAACGCGCCGGCCGGGCCTTGGATGCCGTAGCCCCCGGCCTTGTCGTACGGTTCATCGGTGTCGCAGTATTGTTCGATGTCGCGGGCGTCGAGGCCGGCGAAAGTTACCGCGGTCGCGCTCAACCGATGCGCCGCGCGCCGGCCCGCGAGCAACGCCACCGCGGAGTACACAGTGTGCGTCGCGCCGGACAACCGCCGCAGCATGGCGACCGCGTGCGCGCGGTCGACCGGCTTGCCGAGCGATTCGTCACCGATGGCGACCACGGTGTCGCCGGCCAACACCGCCGCCGCTTCCGCATCACCGATTGCGCCGGGGTTGCCGGGGTTGTCGCGGCCGGAATCGCGGCTGGTGTCGCGGCCGCCACCGGAGTCGCCATCGATGCCGAGTCGCGCGGCCACGCTGCGCGCTTTCAGCAACGCCAAACGCACGCTCATCTCGGCCGGCGATTCCCCCGCCAACCGCCGCTCATCCACCGCCGCGACTTCGACCCGAAACGCCACACCCAATTGCGCCAACAACATTCGCCGGCGCGGCGATTCGGAGGCGAGAATTAACATGGTTGGCAAACGCGACCGGCAAATTTCGACGCGACGCCGGCGCAAAGCAAACCGCGCGTCACACTTCCCCGCTGCGCGCCATCTCCCGCAGGCGAAACTTTTGGATTTTGCCGGTCGAGGTCTTCGGCAATTCCATGAACACCACCTGCTTCGGCAGTTTGAATCCGCTTAAGTGTTCGCGGCAGAACGCGATGATGTCGTCGGCGTCGGCGCTCTCGCCGGGTTGCAGTTCCACGAACGCGCACGGCGACTCGCCCCACTTCGGATGCGGCTTGGCGACCACGGCCGCGGCCGCGACTTGCGGGTGTTTGTAGAGCGCGGATTCGACTTCGATGGACGAGATGTTTTCGCCGCCGGAGATGATGATGTCTTTCAAGCGGTCTTTGATTTCGATATAACCGTCGGCATGCACCACCGCCAAGTCGCCGCTGCGAAACCAACCGCCGGCGAACGCTTCGGCAGTGGCTTGCGGGTTTTTGTGGTAGCCCTTCATCACGGTGTTGCCGCGCAACGCAATCTCGCCCATGGACTTGCCGTCCGCGGCCACCGGTTGCCCGGCGCCGTCGCCGTCCTTGCCGTCAACCGCCAACACCGTCGCCGTCTCAAGCATCGGCAGGCGCACCCCTTGTCGCGATTTGAGTTCGGCCAGTTGTTCGCCGGTTAAGTCGCGCCAATCGGGCCGCGCTTCGCAGTAAACGACATGACCGTAGGTTTCGGTCAAACCGTAAACATGCGTGACATTAAAATTGAGTTGCTCAATTTTTTCCAGCACTTTGCTCGGCGGCGGCGCGCCCGCGGTCATGACTTGCACGGTGTTGTCCATGCGTTTGCGTACCTCGGCCGGCGCATCGGCTAACATCGCCAAAATAATCGGCGCCGCGCCGAAGTGCGTGATGCGGTGGCGAACCAAGGCGTCGAAAATTACCTCGGCGCGAATCAAACGATTGCATATTAAGGTACCGCCCATCGCCGTCATGGTCCACGCATGCCCCCAGCCGTTGCAGTGGAACAGCGGCACGGTGTACAGATACCGCGGATGGCGCGGGATTTCCCACGCGGCGATGGTGCCCATGGCCATCAGATACGCGCCGCGGTGGTGGTAGAGAACGCCTTTCGGCCGGCCGCTGGTGCCGGAAGTGTAGTTCAATGTCAGCGAATCCCATTCGGATGCCGGGTAACCCCAGTCAGCGGCCGGATCGCCGGCGGCAAGCAACTCTTCGTAAGTCATCTCGCCCAACCTTTCGCCGGACTCACCGTCATCGCTCGGCGGCGCTTGTTCGTCGACGATGTCGATGACGGTCGGCAAACGCGCCCGCGCTGTTTTCGTTTTCCCCGACGCGGCCAACTCGGCCAGCGCGCGTTTGGCGACCGCGGCGAATTGACTGTCGGTGACAAAAACCCGGCAGTCGCTGTGGCTCAAGATATAGGCGACGCTGCCGGCGTCGAGGCGGGTGTTGATGGCGTTCAACACGCCGCCGGCCATCGCCACGCCGTAGTGCGCTTCGATGAGTTCCGGGGTGTTGGCGGCGAGGAACGAGACGGTGTCGCCGCGCGCAACGCCGAGGCCGCGCAGCGCCGAAGCCAAACGCCGGCATCTCGCCGCGGTTTGCCTCCAAGTGTATTCGCGCTCGCCGTACAGCACCGCCGGCCGCTCGGCGTAAGTGTCGGCGGCGCGCTTCAAGAATGAAATCGGCGTGAGTTCGACGAAGTTGAGGCCGCGTATTGGTTGCAGGTCGTTGATGGGTTGCAGGTTGTCTTGGTTCATCGGTCGAGTCCGGTGGTGTGAATCATGAATTGCATGTCAAGCGGCGGACGGTGAATTGCCATGCGCGCCGGCGGTCAACTGCTCGAGGACTTTATATCTTGTCTCGCGCATGCCGAGCGCGGCGTAAGTCTGCTGCGCGACGCTGTTGTCGCGCTCGACATACAAACGAAACCCGCATACCTTTTCATTCGCCGCGCGCGCCGCGACATGTTCATACAGCATGCGGTATAAACCGCGGCGGCGGAATGGCGCGCGCACATAAACGCTTTGAATCCACCACCATTCGGCGTCGCGCCAGTCGCTCCATTCGCGGGTGACCAACAACGCGGCGGCGATGGTACGCGCGCCGGCACCGTCGCCATCACCGTCACCGTCACCATCGCCGTCACCGTCACCATCGCCGTCGCCGGCGCCGGTGGAAGCATCGACTTCCGCGACCACATAAAAACCCCGCGATGCCTCTTCAAACACCGCCGCAACGCCGCGCTTAACCACCGCCGGCGTCAACCGTACACCCTCAGTCTCCAACGCCATCAGACAGTTGAACTCGGCCAGCGCATCGGCATCGGCCGGCGCAGCGTCGCGAACAATAACGGAATCGTCGGACATGGTAACTTCAACGCAGCGCGTATAAGTCAATGAGATACAACACCAGCGGCAGCGACGCGAGCGAGAACACGGTCGACAAAAACACCGCGGTGGTGGCCAATGCGCGCGCGGTATTGTACCGCTCGGCGAAAATAAAAACATTAACGCCGACCGGTTGCGCCGCCATCAGCGCGGCCACCGCCGACCACAACGGTGCGATGCCGAACCACATGCAACTGCACCACACCGCCAGCGGAAACGCCATGCACTTGGCGGCGATGATGAACGCGGTTTGCGTGATGCGCCCGGCGATGCCGTAGCGCGTCAGCGTCGCGCCCAACGCAAACAGCGCGCATGGCGTCACCGCGTTTTGCATGAACGCGGCCAGCGTATCCAGCGGCCCCGGAATGCGCCAGTTGAGTCGGTTGAACAGAATGCCGGCGATGACGCCGAGCAGCACCGGGTTGGTGGCGACGCCCTTCGCCATGCCGGCGAGTTTTCGGCCGAGGCCATGGCCGCCATGGCCGCCATGGCCGCGGTCGCCGGCGGCGCGGCCGTATTCCAGCGCCAATGTGGTCACGGTGAATGCGCTTAACGCGTGGAACGCCAGCAAAATGAAGAACGCCAACTGCCCTTCCGCGCCGAAAGTCAGCAGCGCCAGCGGCAAGCCGAGCAGGATGGCGTTGCCGTAACTGCAGGCGAAACCGGTGATGACTTGCGCGCCGAAACCGCGCTTGAAAACCGCGCCGCTGATGAACATGCCGGCCGCGTAAAACGCCGCCACCGGCGCGTAGTAAGCGAGCACCAGCCGCCACGGAATGTCGCCGGCCGCGGCCCCCGCCAAAGTGCGAAACAGCAGCAGCGGCACCGCGAAGTGGTAGACAAACCGCGCCAAGCCGTCGGCGTGCGCGGCGGAGAAAAAATTGAATCTAACGGCGAAATAGCCGAGAAACCCCAAGCCAAAGACCGGGGCCGACACTTCCAAAACGGCGTTCATCACTGCGCAAATAATTGAGTCGGCGCATGATACACCGCCCACGCCGGCGTGGCGGGGAAATATCGCCGTGGGTATTCCGGGTTTTTGCGGTTTGGCGGTATAATCGCGGTCGGTTTTTTCGGGTTGTTGCCATGCCGAGCATCATCGAGCGGTTGTTGGCCGAGCGCGGGGTGTTGTTGGCGGACGGGGCGACCGGCTCCAACTTGTTTGAGCGCGGTTTGCAGACCGGCGACGCGCCGGAGTTGTGGAACGCGCGGCATCCGCGGCGCATCGCGAGCCAGTACCAGGCGTTCATCGACGCCGGCTCGGACATCATCCTCACCAACACTTTCGGCGGCAGTCGCCAGCGTTTGCAGCGGCACGCGGCCGCGCATCGGGTCGCGGAATTGAACCGCGCGGGGGCCGCCATCGCCCGCGAATGCGTCAGCCGGGCCGGGCGGCGCATCCTCATCGGCGGCTCCATGGGCCCGAGCGGCGAAATCATGCAGCCGTTGGGCGATTTGTCGCACGCCGCGGCCGCGGACGCTTTCGCCGAGCAGGCCGCGGCGCTTAAAGACGGCGGCGCGGATGTGTTCTGGATTGAAACCATGTCGTCGCGCGAGGAAGTGCAGGCGGCGGTGGACGGCGCGGCGCGGGTCGGCTTGCCGATTGTCGCCACCTTCAGCGTCGACACCAACGGCCGCACCATGATGGGCTTGGCGCCGGCCGACATCGTGGCGTTGAGCGCCCGCATGCGGCGCGCGCCGGACGCCATCGGCGCGAACTGCGGCGTCGGCGCCTCGGAACTCATCGCCGCCACCGTGAACATGCGCCACGCCGGCGAACAGCAGGGCATCGCTCCGCTCCTGGTCGCCAAAGCCAACTGCGGCGTGCCGCAATACATCGACGGCAAAATCACTTACAGCGGCGACGCGCAAGTCATGGCCGAATACGCGCGCCTCGCGGTCGACGCCGGCGCGCGCATCATCGGCGGCTGCTGCGGCACCACGCCGGCCCACATCGCGGCCATGCGCAAGGCCCTGGACGGCCACCGCCGCGGCGATTTGCCGACCTTGGAAGTCATCGAGAGCCGGCTCGGCGCAGTGTCGGCCGGCGCGCGCGCGCAACTGCGCGGGGAGATGAGCATCGCGGCCGGGGCGGTCGGCGGCGGGCGCGCGGAATCGCGGCGCAAGGGCCGGCGGCGCAAGTGATGGCGGGTGGAGCGCGGGGAGCGCGGTCGGGGAAAGTGATGGCGGGGTTGCGGCGCGGCCGCGGTTAAGCCGCAAACGCGCGCGCCGCCTCCATTAACGTCCGGACATTGTTCACCGCCAAATAATCCGGCGGCGAGTCGACGCCGGCGCGGGTTTTTTTCACCATGCTTTCCAGGGCCGGGCGTTTGGCGTCCGGACCGTCGCCTTTGCCCAAGCCGCCGCCGAACTCGAACAACACATCCGCGGCCGCCACCGCTTTGGTTAAATTGTCATACCACAACACCGGATTGAACAACTGCAAAAACAACCGTGACTTCAGCGCGTCCGCATCATCGGCGTCGTGCAAGTCGCCGGTGAAGTTCGACAGCACGCCGAAACGCAACGGTTTGAATTCGGCCTCGGCCAAGGTTTCGCGGAAATGCAGCGCGGCGTCGAGCATGTGGTAGGTGTGGAACGCGCCTTCGGTTTTCAGGCGCGCGCTGCGTTTGCGCGGGTGGCGCGCCGCCATGTCGCGCAGCAACGCATCCAAGTCATGCGCCGCGCCGCCGAGCACGGTTTGCTCCGGCAGGTTGCGCGCGGCCACGCCGCAGTGGTGGCGGCCGGCCAGGTCGGCCGCGGCCGCGAAGTCCAGCATCAACGCCTCCATTTCGCCGCGCCCGTATTCGCCCATCAACTCGCCGCGCCGCTTGACTAACCGCAACGCTTGCGCGAAGTCCAGCGCGCCGGCGCTGACTAACGCGCAGTATTCGCCGAGGCTGTGGCCCGCGGCGATGACCACCGTCGCCGTTGAGTCGCGGCCGCGGTCGCCGTCGTTACGGTCACCACCGTCGCCATCGCCACCGTCGCCATCGCCGCGGCCACGGTCGCCAAAACCACCGTCGCCCACCTCCGCCGCCCACGCGCGCAAGCAGGCGATGGAATGCGTGAGTAACGCCGGCTGGGTATGGCGGGTGAGGTGGATTTTTTCCGCATCCGCGGCGTCGAAACACAACGCGCCGATGTCGTATCCGAGCGCCTCCGCGGCCTCGGCGTAGGCGTCGCGCGCGACCGCCGAGTACGCATGCAAGTCGGCGCCGAGGCCGGGGTACTGCGCGCCCTGGCCGGGGAATAAGTAGGCGATGTTGCGCGTGGACATGGCGCGATTATATCCACGCGGCGCGACTGAAACGCGGTCGCCGGCATCGCGCGGCGCGACTCAAACACCAACGCGGGCCAGCGCGCGCGCCGCGACTGAAACATCAACGCGGGCCAACGCGCGCGGCCGCGGCATCGTACGACTAATCCAATCCCCGCGCCAACTTCGCCCAGTCGAAGTCGCGCGCGCCGCCGGCCAAGAACCACGGATTGAGAATGTCGGCCTTGTTGTAGCGCAACGCGACACCGTCCACATCGGTCACATCACCGCCGGCCGCTTGCAGCACGCAGTGCGCGGCCGCGGTGTCCCACTCCGAGGTCGGCGACAACCGCGGGTAGATGTCGACCGCGCCGTCCGCCACCAAGCAGATTTTCAGCGAACTGCCGAGCGCGACCGTGTCCACCCGGTCGAAGGCCGCGGCTAAGCGCGCGCGGTACGCGTGGGTGCGCGGCCGCGGCCCACCGTGCGCGCGACTGGTTGCCATCACCGCGCAGCGAATGTCGATTGGTTTGACGCGAATGCGCTGCGCCGCGCCGTCCCCGTCATCCGCGCCGGCCGGCGCCACCTTAAACGCGCCGTCGCCGGCGTCCGCGTCGGCCGCATACAGCAGGCCGGTCAGCGGCGCGTAGACCACACCGAGGGCCGGGCGGCCGGCGTCGATGAGCGCGATGTTGACGGTGAATTGGTCGTTGCGTTTAATGAAACCGCGGGTGCCGTCCAGCGGGTCGACCAACCAGAACTTCCGCCAAGCGCGCCGCGCCGCAAACGCTTCGGCGTCCGATTCCTCCGACAGCAACGGAATGTCCGGCGCGAGGCGCGCCAGTTGCGCGTGGATTAAATCATGCGCGCGACGGTCGGCTTGGGTCAGCGGCGAACCGTCATCCTTGGTTTCCACCTCGATGGCGCGACCGGCGTCGACGGCGTGGTAGACCTCGAGGACTTCCCGGCCGGCGGCGCGCGCGATGCGCGCCACCTGCCGCAGCCGGCGGTTCATGCGTGGCGCGCGGCCGGCCGAGCGGCCGGCGCGCGCCTCAGTCGCGCTCCAGCCAAGCGTTCACGCGCCGCAGGTCGGCCTCGTCCAAGTCGCCGGCGTCGCGCTCCAAGCGCAGCGCCGCGCGGATGAAGTCATACCGCGCGCCCAAATAATCGGTGCGCGAGCGCGACAAATCGCGCTGCGCGTCGAGCACATCGATGTTGGTGGTCAGGCCGGCGCGGAAGCCGTCCTGCTTCGCGCGCAGCGAGCCGGCGCCGGCGCGCACCGCCTCGGCCAGCGCCTCAACCCGACTGATGCCGCTGGCGACCGCGCGGTACGCGGAAGCGGCGTCGGCCGCGACTTGGCGGCGGCGTTCTTCCAAGCGTTGCTCGGCGGCGTTGACCTGAAACGCGGCCTGGCGGGCGCGCAGATGCACCGCGCCGCGCTGGTGCAACGGCCAGTTCAGCGTGGCGGTGACCGAGGTGGTGTCGGTTTCGCTGGGCGGCGGCGCGCTGGAGTCGCGCCAGCGTTGCCCGGCGCTGACGGTGAGATTCGGCCACCGGGCGGCGCGTTGCCGGGTGACTTCGAGGCGGGCGATTGCCAGGTCGATGGTTGCCACGCGCACACCGAGGTTGTCGGCCAAGGCCTTGGCAATCCACGCGCCGGGCGCGGCCGGGTCGGGGGCGGGCAGCGGCGCGTCGTCGGCTAACGGCGCCAGGTTTTCGGTCGTGGTTTCGGCGGCCACGGTGCCGGTGTCCGCGCCCGCGTCCACCGTCGCCCCGTCGGTCGCGCCGGCGTCGCCCGTGGTGCCGTCGCCCGTGGTGCCGTCGCCCGTGGCATCCGCCCTCACCGTCGCCCCACCGGTGATTTGCCGCAGCGCATGCGCGGCGTTGTCGATGCGGTCGGCGGCTTGGATTTCGTCCGAGACCGCCCGCTGGAATCGCGCCCGCGCGTCGAGCAAGTCGGTCTCGGTGCCGAGGCCGACGCGCAGGCGCTCGGCGGTCAAGTGCATCTGCCGCTGGATGGAGGCCTTCTGGCGGCGCGCGACTTCCAAGCCGTCCACCGCCGCCAGGAGTTGGAAATAGCGGTCGGCGACGCGGATGATGAGCGCGTCGTGCGCTTGCGCGAGGCGCAGGCGCGCGCCCTCGGCTTGCAGTTCGGCCTGGCTGACGGCGCCGCGCAGCGCGCGGTCGTAGACGCGCAAGTCGGCGTTCAGGTTGATTTGCTGGTCGCTGTCGTTGCCGGTCGCGCCGGCTGGCGTGCCGCCGGTGTCGCTGTGCTGCGCCGAACCGCGCAAGGTCACGGCCGGGCGAAACGCGCTCTCGGCTAACGGCAGCGCCAACCGCGCGCGCTCGTATTCATAGCCGGCGGCGCGGTACGCGGCGTCCTGCGCCAGCGCGGTTTGGTAGACCGTCCACAAGTCGCGGGCGTGGGCGGCGGTGGGGAATGTCGACAACAACGCGGCCGCCAACGCCAACCCCGGCGCGGCCGCCAACGCCACGGCCGCGGCGATGACAGCGTGACACCGGGCCGCGGTCGCCCGCAAAAAATGCGCGGGAGGTTTCACTAAAACTGGAACCGCGCCGGCTCGGCCGCGCCGCGCAAACGCGGGGCCACGGTCTCAAACAGCGATTCGCGCGTGATTGTTGCGCGGCAGTCACCGTCACCGTCACCGCCGCCGTCACCGCCGCCCCCGCCATGTTTGGTCAGCCGCAGCACCCGCATGGCCGGCGCATGCCCTTCAATGCCGACCAACCGTCCACCGTCCGTAAGCGCGTCGGTCCATGAATCATCAACCGTCGGCAGCGACCCGCTGATAAAAATCGCGTCAAAAGACTCCGCCGCGCCCCAGCCGGCATGCGCGTCGCCGGTTTGCAGCGCCACATTATCGATGCCGGCCGCCGCCAAGTTGCGCTTCGCCACGCGCAACAGTGCCGGGTCGATGTCGACCGCGGTCACATGCGCGGCCAGCGTCGCCAGCAGCGCCGCGGTATAACCGCCGCCCGCGCCGATGAGCAGCGCCCGGTCGTCGCGCGAAAGATTCAGCGCCTCGGCCATGCGCGCGGTGACTTTCGGCTCCAACATCACCGCGCGTTCGTCCGCGTTTTCGGCGGCGCCGTCCGTGGGCGCGGCCGATTGCAGCGGAATTTGGGTGTCGGCGAACGCCAAGTGACGGTGCGCGGGCGGCACAAAATCCTCGCGGCGAATGCGGCGCAGCGCGTCGAGGGTCTGCGCCTCCAGCACTTGCCACGGGCGAATCTGCTGCTCGACCATGTTGGCGCGCGCGGTTTCCAAGTCCATCGCTAAGTCGTTGCTTGAGTCATCGGTTGGCGGCAGGGCGGCGGCGCGATTTTAGCAAAAATGCCGGGCGCGGCGTTACACTCGCGCCATGCAATCCGACTACCGCATCCGCGTCATGCGCCGCAACGAAGTCGGCGTGGCCATCGACTGGGCGGCGCGCGAGGGCTGGAATCCGGGCCTTCATGATGCCGCGTGTTTCGCCGCCGCCGAGTCGGACGGTTTTTTTGTCGGCGAGTTGGACGGCGCGGCGGTGGCGGTGATTTCGGCGGTGAAGTATGAGTCGGACCGCGACGACGGTGACGGTGACGGTGACGGTGCCGGTGCCGGCAACGGTGATGACGGTGCCGGCGACGGTGGCGACGGTGCCGGCGGCGGCGACTTCGGTTTCATCGGCTTGTATATCGTCGCGCCGGCGATGCGCGGGCGCGGTTATGGGTTGGCGATTTGGCGGGCCGCGATGCAACGCTTGCGCGGTTGCAACATCGGTCTCGACGGCGTGGTCGCGCAACAGGAAAACTACCGAAAATCCGGTTTCCGCCTCGCGCACCGCAATGTACGGTACGCGGGCATCGCCGGCCGGTCGACCGCGGCCGGCGCGAAAACCGGCGGCAAAATGTCGGGGGCGGCGGAGGTGGTGGAATTGTCGGAAGTACCGTTCGCCGTTCTCGCCGCCTACGACCGCCGCATGTTCCCCGCGCCGCGCGCGGCGTTTTTGCGCGCCTGGATTCAGCAACCGGATAGCGCGGCCCTGGGTGTACTCAGCGGCGGGGAATTGGCCGGCTACGGTGTGCTGCGCCGGTGCCGGGCCGGCCACAAAATCGGGCCATTATTCGCCGACACGCCGGCGTTGGCGGAGCAATTATTCGCGGCGTTGTGCGCGCGCGCCGCGCCCGGCGCGAGCGTTTATCTCGACATCCCCGCGCCCAATTCGCAGGCGCTGAAGTTGGCGCGCACGCATGGCATGCGGGCGGTGTTCGAGACCGCGCGCATGTATACCGGCGCGCCGCCGGCGTTGCCGCTGGATAAAATTTTCGGCATCACGACATTTGAGTTGGGGTAGCGGGCCGCGCCGCGGTTGATGGCCGCCACCGCCAGCCGCGCAACGCGTCCGCCGCCACCGCCCCGCCGTCGCACACCAGCGCCGCGATGCCGGGGAACGGCGTCGCCAACTGCACGCCGTGCAACACCCGCGCGTCCGTGTCCGCCACCGTGCCGGGGAACAACCCCGCGACCGCGCACCGCCATCGCGGCCCGGCGTCGGCGAACACTTCGGCGCGGCGCATGTGGTAGCGAATGCCGACGCCGAGCGCCTTGCCGTACGCCTCCTTGCGCGTCCAGCAAGCCAGCATCGCCGCGGCCGCGTCCGGCGCCGGCGCCGACAATTTGCGCCACGCCTTTAACTCCGCGGCCGACAGCACCCGCCGCGCCAGGCCCGCGCTGTTGTTCGCGCGCGGCAGGGTTTCCAAGTCGATGCCGAGCGCGCGGTTCCAGGCAAAAGCGTATAACGCCCAGCCGCCGGACAGCGAATAGTTGAAGCACAATTCGCGGCCGCCGTCCCCACCGTGGTCGCCGTCCCCGTCCCCACCGTGGTCGCCGGGCAATCGATTCAGCAATTTCGGTTTGCCACGCGCGCCGCGGCCGAGGCGCAGCGCCGCGTTGTCCAAGCCGGAATACGCGCACAGCAACCGCCGCAGGCCGGCCCGGCCGCCGAGGGTCATGGCGCGCTGAGCCGGGTCGGCGATGCGGTGGGCGCGGGTTAATTCCGCGGCTGTGAGGAGATGCGATTGCGCGCGCAACGGTGTGGTTTCCGCCGCCCACAGATGAACCGCGCCGGCCGGCAACCGCGGCGGCGCTTCCCGCCAAGCCCAATCCGCGGCAACCGTCGCCACCCCGGCCGCGGCGAAAACTGACGGCGGCGACGGTGATGACGGTGACGACGGTGACAATCTCGACGGTGATGAAAGCGGTGACGGTGGCGGTGACAAAAACGACGGTGACGGTGCCGCCCCCGTCGCCCGGCCGCTCACCATGCGACCAGCGCGGGGTTAAAACTGTTGATGCGTTGCAGCGCGGTTTCCTCGGCCGTGGCGTCCAGGCCCTGTTCCTTCTTCTTCAAAATGCGGTGCTGCAAGCCCTGTTTGTCGAACAAATAGGTGGCGTTGCCGTGGTGCAATTCGACCACAAACCCCTCGCCCGGCAGGTTGTAAATGCCGCCGAGCACGGTCTTTTCGCTGAGGTCGATGTCCATGGTGAGTCGGGGGCGGTGGCGGCGTTAAATTTGCGCGGCCGGCGATTATAGCCGCATCGCCGCCCGGCAATGCAAGCATTTATTCCGCCGAGTTGCGCCCGCCGTCCACGGCGATGACCTGGCCGGTGATGTAGTCGGCGTCGGCCAGGAGGAACTTCACCGCGCGCGCGATGTCGTCGGCGTCGCCGGTGCGGCGCAGCGGCGTGCGCGAGACCAAACGCTGGTGGGCGAGTTCGTCGGTGTCGTTCTCCGGCCACAAAATCGCGCCCGGCGCGACCGCGTTGACCCGCACCGCGGGGCCGAGTTCATGCGCCAGCGATTTGGTGAGCGACCACAAGCCGGCTTTGGTCGCGCAGTAGACGGCGTGGCCCGGCAGCGGGCGGTCGGCGTAGATGTCGGTGATGTTGACGATGGCGCCGCGGGTTTTTGCCAAGTGCGGCGCGGCCGCCTGACTCAAGAAAAACGGCGCCTTCAAGTTGGTGTCGATGAGCGCCTGCCACTGCGCTTCGCGGCTGTCGGCAAGCGGCGTCGGCTGGAACAGCGAGGCGTTGTTGATGAGCGCGTCCAGCCGGCCGAGTTCGGCGACGCACTGGCGCGCCAAGTTTTTGACCTTGCCGACCTCGCGCAAGTCGCCGCGAATCAGCAGCACCGAATCCGGGCGGCGTTCGCAGAGCGCGGCGCGCAATTCTTCCGCTTCGTCGGCGCTGCGGCGGTAGTGAATGACCAGCCGCATGCCGGCGTCGTGCAGGCAACGCGCGGTGGCCGCGCCGATGCGCCGGGAGCCGCCGGTGATGAGCGCGACTTTGTCCTGCAAGTTGGTCATAATCGCGGTGACGCTGTCGCGCCTCGATGAGATGGATGCCATTGTAACACCTCCCGCCACCGCCACCGTTGCCGCGCGCCCGCGGCCCGGGCCGGACCTCGCGCCGCGGCCGCGGTTGCCCGCGCCGGACGCCGACGCGCGCCGCCATTCCGCGCGGTTGGTGTCGCGATTGCGGGCGCAGATTCGCGCCGCCGGCTGGTTAGGTTTCGACGCCTTCATGCACGCGGCGTTATACGCGCCGGGACTCGGCTACTACCAAGCGGGCTTGCCGAAGTTCGGCGATGCGGCAACCGGCGGCGATTTCGTCACCGCCGCAAACTTGGGCGATGTGACCGCACGGTGTTTGGCGCGGCAATGCGCGGAGGTGCTGGCCGGGCTCGGCGACGGTGGTGGCGGTGGCGGCGATGGCGGCGACGGTGGCGGCGACGGTGGCGGCCGCGACATCTTGGAAGTCGGCGGCGGCGACGGGCGGATGGCCGCGGACATCTTGCGCGCGTTGGCGCGCGGCGGCGAATTGCCCGGCCGGTATTTTCTGCTGGAGACCAGCGCCGAGTTGCGCGCGCGGCAACGGCGACGGTTGGCTGGTTTGCCGGCCGAGGCGCGGGCGCGAGTGCGGTGGTTGGAGGCGTTGCCGGAGGAATTCAGCGGCGTGATTTTGGCGGTGGAAGTTCTCGACGCGATGCCGGCGCAGCGGTTTGAAATCGACGCGGATGGCCGGGCGCTGGCGTTGGGGGTGGCGTTGGATGAAGGTGGCGGCGGCGACGGTCACAGTTACAGTGACTGTGATGCCGGCGCGGCGGCCGGTGACGGTCACTGTAACTGTGACACCGGCGATGTTCCCGGCGACGGTGATGGCGACAGCGCCGGCGCCCCCACCTTCCGCTGGGCAACCGCGGCCCCGCTGCCCGCGGTGTTGCAGCGGCGCATAACCGAGGCGTTGGGCGGCGAATTACCGCCCGGCTACCGCGGCGAAATCGGCCTGCGCGCCGAGGCGTGGATGCGCGCGGCCGGCGCTTGCCTGCGTCGCGGCGCGCTCATCGTCGTCGACTACGGCTTCCCGCGCCGCGAGTTCTACCACCCGCAGCGCCGCGACGGCACCCTGATGTGCCACTACCGCCACCGCGCGCACGCCGACCCGTTTTTCCACCCCGGCCTGCAGGATATTTCGGCGCATGTCGACTTCACCGCCATCGCCGACGCGGCCCGCGCGGCCGGATTAACCGTCGCCGGCTTCGCTTCGCAAGGCGCGTTTCTGCTGTCACTCGGCGCGCTGGATTTGGTTGCCGGCGATGGTGACGGTGCCGGTGACGGTGACGGTGCGGACGCTTTCCGGTCGCCGGCCCGCGAATTGGCGCGATTAACCCTGCCGCATGAAATGGGCGAGTTATTCAAAGTCGCCGCTTTCACCCGCGCCACCGCCGGCCGGCTGAGCGGCTTTGCGTTAAAAAACCGGCGCGCGGCGTTGTAAGACGGTGAGCGACTACCTCCACGCCGGCTGGTTGGCGCTGCTGCAGGGCGTGACCGAGTTCCTGCCGGTGTCGAGCGCCGGGCATCTGGCGCTCGCGCCGCGACTTTTTGGTTGGCCTGACCAAGGCCTGGCGTTCGATGTCGCGGTGCATGTCGGCACGCTGTTGGCGGTTGTGGTTTATTTCCGCGCCGATGTCGGCAGATTGGCGGTCGCATGGTTCGCCTCCATCACCGGCCGGCCGGCCACGCTGCACAGCAAACTGGCGTGGGCGTTGCTGTTCGCCACGCTGCTGATTTCCATCGCCGGCGCGCTGCTGGAATCGTTGGTCGCGGGGCAACTGCGCAGCGTAACCGCAGTCGCGCTCGCCACCATGGGCTTCGGCGTTTTGCTCGGCTTGGCTGACTGGCGCGGCGCAAAAAACCGCGCTCTTGAGAGCATCACCTGGCGCGACATCACGGTCATCGCTTGCGCGCAAGTGCTGGCGTTGATTCCCGGCGCGTCGCGGGCCGGGGTCACCATCTCGGCCGGCTTGGCCATGGGCCTAACCCGCGAGGCCGCGGCGCGGTTTTCATTTTT
This sequence comes from Gammaproteobacteria bacterium, assembly GCA_028817405.1. Taxonomy (GTDB): domain Bacteria; phylum Pseudomonadota; class Gammaproteobacteria; order Arenicellales; family Poriferihabitantaceae; genus JAHRAW01. The sequence goes on along the minus strand of JAPPPS010000075.1, from coordinate 16,091 downwards.
GTTGGCGATGCCGGTCATCGCCGCGGCCGGCGTGTGGCAAGCGCGCGGATTGTTCGGCGGCGGCGGTGACGGCCACGGTGACCTCGGCGCGCCGGCATGGGGCGTGCTGGGGTTCGCCACCGTACTGTCGGCCGCGGTCGCGCTGCTTTGCATTCACTGCTTCCTCGGTTTCGCGCGCCGCCATAGTTTGCTGCCGTTCGTCATTTACCGCGTCGCGCTCGGCGTCATTTTGCTGTTGGCGTTTCGGTAAAATCGCGCATCATCACCGTCGCCGCCCGCTGACCCACCATGAAAAAAACCTGCGCCGAATTTAAGCGCTGGCCGAACAAGGCGGTGACGCTGCTCGGCATGTCCGGCGTCGGCAAGACCGCGCTCGGCCGCGTCCTGCCGGCCGACAAATGGTTTCACTACTCCGGCGACTACCGCATCGGCACGCGTTATTTGAACGAAGCGATTCGCGACTTCATCAAACACAAAGCCATGGAGATGGATTTCTTCCGCGACTTGTTCCGCCGCGACTTGATTTACATCCGCAACAACATCACGGTCGACAACCTGCGCATCCTGTCGATGTTCCTCGGCAAAATCGGCGACCCGGCGCGCGGCGGTTTGAGCGTGGATGAATTCAAACGCCGCCAACGGTTGTTCCGCGCCGCGGAAGTGCAGGCGATGCGCGATGTCGACGAATTCATCGGCAAAGCGCGGCGCATCTACGGCTACCCCAACTTTCTCAACGACGCCGGCGGCAGCATCTGCGAGTTGAACGCGCGCGAATGCTGGACGCTGTTGTCGCGCAACACCTTGGTGCTGTACTTAAAAGCCGACGACGACATGGAACAGACTCTCATCAACCGCGCGCGCGCGCATCCAAAACCGTTGTATTACGATGAGAAGTTTTTGTCGCGACACTTGGCGGAGTTTCTCGACGCGCATGGTTTTGAGTCGGCGGAACAAATCGACCCGGACGCATTCGTGCAGTGGGTTTTCCCCAAGTTGATTGCGCACCGCCGGCCGCAATACCAACGGTTGGCGGCGCGCTATGGCCACACCATCGACGCCCGGCGCATTCCCGAATTGCGCGACGAAGCCGACTTCATCGAGTTGGTTTGCGATGCGGCGAACGGCGCTTAAGTGGCGATGGGCGGCGATGGGCGGCGAGCGACGGTTGAGCGGAGGTTGATATGCCGTTAGTCGCGCATTCCGATTTGCCGAGTTTCGCGCGCCTGCGCGCCGAGGGCCAGGAAGTACTGGCGCCGCATCGCGCGCGCGCGCAGGACATCCGCGAACTGCACATCGGCTTCCTCAACATGATGCCGGACGCCGCGCTGCAAGCCACCGAGCGGCAGTTCCTGCGCTTGGTCGGCGCGTGCAACCGCATCGCGCAATTTTATGTTCATCCATTTACCTTCGATGAAATTCCGCGCAGCGATGATGCGCGCGCGCACATCGACAAATACTACCGCGCCTTCGATGACTTGGCGGCGGAAGGTTTGGACGCGCTGATTATCTCCGGCGCCAATCCGGCCTTGGACGACATCACCCGCGAACCGTTCTGGCAACCGCTGGCCGAGGTGGTGGAATGGGCCGCGGCGCATGTTTGCTCGGTGATGTGCTCATGCTTGGCGACGCATGCCATCGCGCAGTTGCGGTACGGTTTTTCCAGATACAAACTGCCGGACAAAAGATGGGGCGTATACTCGCACCGCATCACCGCGCCGCATCCGTTGACCGCCGGCATCAACACCCGATTCGACGCGCCGCACTCGCATGTCTTCGAAGTCAACGCGGCGCAGTTTCATGACGCGGGTTTGACGGTGTTGGCGGCCGGGGAAGAATCCGATTTGCACCTTGGGGTCAGTCCGGACGGTTTGAAGTTCGTGTTCTTCCAGGGCCACCCGGAATACGATGCGGTGAGTCTGCTGAAAGAATACCGTCGCGAAGTCGGCCGTTTCATCGACGGCATTCGCGACGATTATCCGCCGTTCCCGCAGCACTACTTCAACGCCCCGGCGCGCCGCCAACTGAACGGCTACCAACGCCGCGCGCAAAACGCGCGCAACAAATCCCGCCCAACGCCGGCCTTCCCCGAAGCCGACATCCTGCAGCACATCGACAACACCTGGACCGACACCGGCAAAGCCATGGCCAACAACTGGCTCGGCCTGATTTACCAACTCGCCCACCCACAACGCGGCCACACCTTCATGCCCGGCATCGACCCGAATGACCCGTTAGGTTTGCGGACAAAGTGAGATACGGCGGGAACAAATCGCGGCGGAGACGGCCGCGGAATCAAAAAAAGGGGGCCGGAGTAGGCCCCAAAAAGACGGAACGAGCGCGGCGCGGCTGTGAGGCAGCCGCGCCGCTTGGTTGCCGGCTCGGTCGCCGCTTTGCTTAGCCGCCGCTGTCGTGTGTGGTTGGGCGGACCGGCGGGTTGGCGGCCATTTCCTCGGTCAACGCCGATACGCCGCCTTCCAAGGTGCCGAAGCGGGCGATGTCGATGAGGGTTTTCTCGCCGATGCCGTCGATGGCGAGGAGGTCTTCGACCGCCTTCAAGCCGCCGTTTTGCTCGCGGAATTGGATGATGTCCGCGGAGCGGCCGGGGCCGATGCCGGGGATATACTGCAGCGCCTCGGCGTTGGCGGTGTTGAGATTGACCTTCGGGGTTTCCTGCGCCGCGGCCGCGCCGCTCAGCGCGGCCAACAGCAGCCCGGCCAGCGCGGCCGGGATGACGCGGGAAAACGACATGCGGGCGCGCCCGCGCGAGGTCCGAGTTGCGATTTGATACATGATGAACTCCTTGTGTCCTTGTTGGAAATTTCGCCGCGCGGTTGCAACGCCGGTGACGCTGCGAGCGCGCCGCGCTTGCGCCGCCGGGCCGCATGCATTGACGCGCGCGACCCGAAAGCGCCTGCAGTGTCGCGGCAAAGCGCGCGTATTTCTGTGAGTTTTCTCACAAAAACGCGGGTTTTTTCATCTTTTTTTCACCGTTTTATCTTTTTCGCCGACCCCGCCGCGGTTTGCGCATGCGGGCGCGCCAGGTAGTCGCGCGAGTTCATCTCGCGCAGGCGGCTGGCGGCGCGGGCGAACGGCCGGCGCAGACGGGCGCCGGTGTATAAATCGGCCGGCGGCGCGGCCGCGGAAGCGATGAGGTTGACGCCGCGGTCGTAGAGTTCGTCGACCAGTTCGATGAAGCGCCGCGCCGCGTCGTCGGCATCCGCGTCCAACCGCGGAATGTCGGACAGCAGCAACGTGTGGAAGCGCCGGGCGAGTTCGATGTAGTCGGTTTTGGAGCGCGCGTCGCCGCATAACTGGTCGAAGCGAAACCACGCCACGCCGCGCCCGATGGCGACGGCGTCGACGGCGCGGCCGCAGAGTTGGAAGTGGGTTTCGCCGGTGACGGTATTGCCGGTACCGTTGCCGGTACCGTCGCCGGTACCGTCGCCGTTGATGTCGCCAAGAACGCCGGCACCGTCACCATAGTCGCCGGAGTCACCGTCACCGTCGCCGCGGTCACCGGCACCGTCACCATAGTCGCCGGAATCACCGGCACCGTCACCATAGTCGCCGGAGTCACCGTCACCGTCGCTGCCCCCGTCCCCACCCTCCAACCGCGCAAAACTTCGGCGCATCGCGCGCATGGCGTGTTCGTCGTGCGGCGTGTGGTAGAGCGCGCCGGCGGCCAGGCAGTCAAGGCGGTAGTCGCGCCCGCCGTCCACGCGCAGCACCCGCATGCGCGCTTGGATTAAGGCGATGGCCGGCAGGAAGCGTTGGCGCTGCAAGCCGCCGCGGTACAGGTCGTCCGGGCGGGTGTTGGATGTGGCGAGCACGGTCACGCCGGCGTCGAACAAGCCGCGCAGCAGGCCGGACAACAGCATCGCGTCGGTGATGTCGGTGACCGAGAATTCGTCCAAGCACAATACCCGGTGGCGCGCCGCCCACTGCGCGGCGATGACGGTGAGCGGGTCTTGTCGGTCGCGCAACTTGGCGCGGGCGGCGTGCGCCGACTGCATGAAACGGTGGAAATGGATGCGCCGGCTGAGCCCCGCGGGCAGCGCCGCGTGGAACGCGTCCATCAGCATGGTTTTGCCGCTGCCGACGCCGCCCCACAAGTAGACGCCTTGGTTTTGGTTTTGGCGCGGGCCGCGGTGGATGGCGCGTTTGATGCGGTCGAGTTGGGCGCGCCAATTACCGCCGCGGCCGCGGCCGGCCAGCGCGCGGTGCAATTGGTCCAGTTCCCGCGCCGCCGCCAACTGCGCGCGGTCGGCGCGCAACTCGCCGGCCGCGATGCGCCGCTGCAGGCGTCTCGATGGGGAATCTGGGCTTGGCATGGCGCGGGCCGGGCGTTGTCGGCGCGCGGCCGCGGGCGGTGACTAATCGGCCGCGCCGATGCCCTTGCCGGTGATAATCGGCTCGACCGCCAGCGCGCCGCGCAACTTGGACAAATCGCCCAAACCCAGGACCTCCGACAGCGCATCGTCGATGCGCTTGCGCTGCGCGTCGTTTTCCATGTGCGGCAGCGGCAGCAGGTCGTCGCCGGCGGCGATGGCATCGAAAGCCTTCGCCGCCTGTTTCAACTGCGCCGCCGACAACGCGGATACATCCAACGCCGGCATTTCCATGGCGGCTTTTTTGCTGAAGCCGACTTTCGCGCCGTGCGTGGACTGCGCGCCGCTGGCGATGAGCAGCAGAGCCGGGGTGGAGTTCAACCACAAGGTCATGGTTTTCAGTTTCTCTTCGGTGCTGTCATGAAGCGCAATCGGCCAGTAATGCGATGCCTGCACCGGCTCGGACACCAGCACCGCCAGCCGGCGGACGGTGTTGAATCTGAAACTTTCGTTCAACACGATGCGGCCGGCGCGTTTATAAAACACATCCATCCACGATTCATGGCCCGGATGCGGCAACAAGTGACAGTGCGGCGGCTCCACGATGCGCGCCGAATCGCGGTGCGCGACGCCGGTTTTTTGCTTGTGATAAGACGGATAATAACCGGCATAAAAGGTTTTATGCGGCGCGATACTGAGGCGTTTGAAGTCCGGATGATTGAGTTTCAAATGAAGCGTGTTGCCGCCCAAGGTGGCGAGGTCGCCCAACTTGCGCAGCGTCACGCGACCGCTGGAATATGGCCGCAATTCCCCGTTTTGCGCGAATGATTCGGCGGCGAACGCCAGCCGCATGTGCGCGAAAGAAACGCCGTGCCATGCGCTTTTTCCGCGCCACGGTAGGCGCGCATACTGGCCGATATAACCGGCGTCATGGACAATTTTCGGTGTCTTTCCGCGCGTTGATTCAACAAAGCGCAAATCGCCGTAAGTTTGCTTGCCTTTCTGTGCGCGCAGAATTGCTTGCACCGTGGCCAGCGCGGCGTTCACCGTGGCCGGGTTTTTATGCAGCACCACAAACAGCGCGGTGTCGCGCGGTTTTTCCCCCGCTTTGCGTTTGCGCGCGATGAGAATGCATTCCTGCAGCACCGTGTCTTCGGAGAAGTTAACGCGCCCAGTCTCGCGGCTGACGATGACCGTCTCCAAGTCAAAATCGGCCTCGATTTTGGCGCGCACTTGCGTCCATGTTTTGCCGGAGCCGACCACCGCGGTGGCCGGCAAAATCGCCGCCAGTTTGCCGCCGTCGCGAATGAAAGAACTCTCGGCGCGCTTCAAACAGGCGAGCGCCATAAAACCCGCGCCTTGCCCTTTGTCGTTGGAAAAACCGTGAGATTTGCCCAAGTCGCGCATGCGTTTTCGCACATTGCGCTTTTCCTTCTCCGGCAGAAAGCCGAACAGTTCATTGCCCGCGGTGCCGCGCACAAACGGCGGATTCATAATGCACAAATCCAGCGGCGGAATCGCTTCGGTGTCGCCGCTTTCGATGTGTTCTTCGCGCCGGAAAATCGGCATCGTGCCTTCCAACATTTCCAAACTGCCGGTGGCGGTGCCGAGCGCGGTCTCGCCGATGATGGTGCGGTAGATGTGGGTTTTCTTGAAGTCGGTTTGCGGCGAAATCAAACCCAGCGTGGCCGCGGTCAGATGCGCCGCGGTTTCCAAAATGTCGTAACCCCAGATGGAGTCCTCCAGCAGCAGCCGGCAGAGTCGCGCGCGCGGGTCGGCGCGCGGCTCGCCGCCGATGCGGCCGCCGTGGCGGCGAAAATGCGCGCGCGAGAAGTTGTCCAACAACTGCCACGCGGCCGCCGCCAACAAGGTGCCGGAGCCGCAAGCCGGGTCGGCGATGCGCAACTTGCCGACCGACTTCGCGCTCGCCCAATTCACGCCGCGCCAGTCATCGGCATGCAACGCCAAGCCGGCCATCATGGTCGCGGCCGGAATGGTGGTGTAAAACGCGCCCAACGTTTTTGCGTCAGCCAACAGTTGATGATAAACGCGCCCCATCAAATCGATGCCGTCGTGCGCGATGTCCTCCACATCCTTCGCCGCTTCGATTAAATGCAAGACCGCGTTTTTCGATACATCGAGGACCAAGATGTCGGCCGCCAGGCGAAAAATCGCGTGGTAGTTAATCTCCTCGACGATGAATCGCCAATGCTTTCGCAGCCCGAGCACGCCTTGTTCTTCGAGCATCTTGAGCGGCGATTGCACTTCCGATGTTTGCTTCGCCAGCGCGATTTGAAACAACGCCGCGCCGAACACAATCAAGCCTCCCATGCGCGCGCTCTGCGAGAACGCATCGCGACGGTCCCCGCCGTTGCGCCCGGCTTGCAACAGTTCCGCCAATTCCTCGGCTATGCCGGGATAGTGCTCGACATAACTGACAAAAAACGCCAGCGCGCCCTTGATGCGGTTCACCGCGTTTTCGATGCGGTCGTCATCGCGCGACAGCACCGCGTACGGCCGCCGCAACGCTTGCGCCAAGTCGTAAATCTCGCCGTTGCGTCTGGCGGCGTGCAGGTCTTGGTGCGGGCCGCCGCACAGCGCGAATTCCACCGGCGCGGCGGCGCGTATCGCGCCCTCGAAGTCGGTGCGATAAAGCGGCGCGTACGACACCGCGCCGACCATGTCCGGCCGCGGTTGCATTTCATGCCAGCGGTTTTGCGCCGCTTCGACCGCGGCGTCGAAGTCGTCGTATTTCGCTTCCAGCACGATGTGTAACTTGCCGTATTTGATTTCGATGTCCGGCAGTTTGCGGTCGGCGCGCCCGCTGACCTCCGCGGTCACCGTAAAAGCGCGCCCAACCAGCGGCTTCAGCGACTCGGCCAATTTCACATTCGCCGACTCCTCGCGCGCCGCGACCGGGCGCGCTGAAGCGGGTGTTGAGTCATCAGTGTCCATCGGCGGAATTTACCACAGCGGCGCGGTGTTATACTGGCGCGACCGACTGCAACCTTGTCCACCGTGCACCACCGTGTGCAATCCGCGCGTTTCCGTTATGCCAAAACCCAACCCATCCCGCATCCGCGTCAACGGCGGCCGGCTGTGGGACAGCATCATGCGCATCGCGCAAATCGGCCCCGGCGCCGAGGGCGGCTCCAGCCGCCTGGCGTTGAGCGACGAGGACAAGCAGGCGCGCGATTTGTTTGTCGCGTGGTGCCGCGAAGCCGACTGCCGAGTCACGGTCGACGACATGGGCAACATTTTCGCCAGGCGCGAGGGCTGCGCGCCGCAACTTCCGCCGGTGCTGGCCGGCAGCCACCTCGACACCCAGCCGCATGGCGGCAAGTTCGACGGCATCTACGGCGTATTGGCGGCGCTGGAAGTGGTGCGCGCGTTGAATGACTGCGGGCAGGAAACCCAAGCGCCGCTGGAGATTGTGGTGTGGACCAATGAAGAGGGCTGCCGCTTTGCGCCGGCGATGCTGGCCTCGGGCGTGTTCGCCGGCTTGTTCGACAAGCAATTCGCTTGGTCGCGCGTGGACGCCGACGGGCGCAGCGTGCGCGATGAGTTGCAGCGCATCGACTACTTCGGCGACCAATCTTGCGGCGCGCATCCCATCGGCGCGCTGTTCGAAGCGCACATCGAACAGGGGCCGATTTTGGAGCGCGACCGCGACACCATCGGCGTGGTCACCGGCGCGCAAGGGCTGCGGTGGTACGACATCCAAGTGCGCGGGCGCGACTCCCACGCCGGCTCGACGCCGATGCCCGGCCGCCGCGACGCCTTGGCCGCGGCCGCGCAACTGGTGCTGGCGGTGCAGGACATGGCGCGGCGGCACGCGCCGGATGCGGTCGGCACGGTCGGGGAATTGACGGTGTCGCCGAACTCCCGCAACACCATTCCCGGCGGCGCGGACTTCACCGTGGATTTGCGTCATCCGGACGACGATACGCTGGCGGCGCTGGATGCCGCGTTGCGAAAACAGTGCGCCGAAGTCGCGGCGCGCTGCGAAGTGCAAGTCGAAGTCGCGGACATCTGGCACAACCCGCCGCTGCGCTTCAACCCCAGTTGCGTCGACGCGGTGCGCGCGGCCGCGGCGCACCTGCAATACCGCCATCAAGACATGGTCTCCGGCGCGGGCCACGACGCCTGCCAAGTCGCCCGCATCGCGCCGACCGCGATGATTTTCGTGCCATGCGCCGGCGGCGTCAGCCACAACGAACACGAAAGCGCCGAGGCCGACGACCTCGAGGCCGGCTGCAATGTTCTGTTGCATGCCATGTTGGAAACCGCCGGGCGGGCCTAACCCGTTGCCGTTGCCGTTGCCGTTGCCGTTGCCAACCCCGTCCGAGTTGCAAGCCATGCGCACCGTCCACTCCCCGCCACATGCGCTGCGCGAGATGGGCGTTAACACGGTGAATGGGTTAAGCGGTTACCCACGGTTACCCAGGCTGAATCGGCCGGCGCATAACGGCATAGCGGCATAACGGCATAACGGCATGATTGAGTTGCAGGACATCAGCAAAAGTTTCGGCGCCGATGTGGTGGCGTTGAAGCATGTGTCTTTCACGGTCGCCGAGAACGAGTTCTTCACCCTGCTCGGCCCCTCCGGCTGCGGCAAAACCACGCTGCTGCGAATCATCGCCGGCTTTGAGTTCACCGACAGCGGCGACGTGCTGTTGGACGGCGGCGACATCGCGCAGTTGCCGCCGGAGAAACGCCCGGTGAACACGGTGTTCCAAAACTACGCGCTGTTTCCGCACATGAATGTGCTGCAGAATGTCGCGTTCGGCATGGAGATGCGCGGCATCGAGCGCGTCGAAGCCGCCGACTCCGCGCGGCGCATGTTGAGCCAAGTCATGCTCGACGACTTCGCCGAACGATTCCCCGCGCAACTGTCCGGCGGCCAGCAGCAGCGCGTCGCGCTGGCGCGCGCGCTCATCAACCGGCCGCGGGTGCTGCTGCTGGACGAGCCGCTGTCGGCGCTGGACTTCAAACTGCGCAAGACTATGCGCATCGAGTTGAAACGCCTGCAGCGCGACACCGGCATCACTTTTATCTTCGTGACCCATGACCAAGAGGAAGCGCTGGCGCTGTCGGACCGCATCGCGGTGATGCGCGACGGTGAAGTGCGGCAGATTGGCGCGCCGATGGATGTTTACGAGAAACCGGCCGACCGCTTCGTCGCCGACTTCATCGGCGAGACCAACTTTCTGGCCGGCCGGGTGGAGGCCGGCGGTGGCGACGGTACCGGTGACGGTGCCGGCGACAGTACCGGCGGCGATTCATCGCGCGTGAATTCATTGCGCGTGACTTTGGGCGACGGCAGCACGGTCACCGCGCGCAGTCAAAACGCCAACGCCGCCGACTTGCGCGGCGCGGTCACGCTCGCGATTCGTCCGGAGCGGGTGGCGTTGTCGGCCGCGGCGACTCCGGGCGGCGTCGCCGGCGCCATCGACGAAGTCGTCTACCAAGGCAACACCACGCGCTACCAAATCACCTTGCAAAGCGGCGACCGCATCGCCGCGCTGGAGACCAACGCCGCGGCCGCCACCGCGCAGTTCGCCGCCGGCGACCGAGTCGGCGCGCGCTTCGAGCCGCAGTCGCTGTGGGTGCTGCAGGAATGAAACGCTTGTTCAACTTCAACCTGCCGCCGCTGTTGTCGGTGGGGCCGGCCGCGCTGTTTTTGACGGTGTTCTTCATCGCGCCGTTCGCGATTATCGCGGTGTATTCGCTGATGGAAGCGGACCCGTTTGGCGGCGTCCGGCGAGCGTTCAGCGCCGATGCGTACATTCAATTTTTATTCACGCGCGACTGGGACGGCAACCTGCAGTTTGACTTGTCTTATCTGAATATCTTCTGGAGGTCGTTCGCGCTGGCGGCCGGCGCCACCGTGCTGTGTTTGGCGGCGGCGTTTCCCGCGGCCTATTACATCGCCACCCAGCCGCGGCGGCGTCGCGGCTTGTTGCTGCTGCTGATTACCGTGCCGTTCTGGGCAAACCTCCTGGTGCGAACCTACTGCTGGGTTTTGATTCTGCGCGACAGCGGATTGGTCAACGGCTGGCTCATCGCTTTCGATTTAATTTCCACGCCGCTGCCGCTGATGTACACCGACGGCGCGATTTTGGTCGGGCTCACTTACACCTACTTGCCGTTCATGGCGCTGCCGATTTACGCGTCGCTGGAAAAAACCGACTGGCGACTCATCGAAGCATCGCGGGATTTATACGCCGGCCACCGGCAAACCCTGGCGCGCGTGGTCTTCCCGCTGGCGCGGCCCGGCGTCATCGCCGGCTGCATCATGGTTTTCATCCCGTCGCTCGGCGCTTTTATCGCGCCCAGTCTGCTCGGCGGCGGGCGCAACCTGATGATTGGCAGTCTCATCCAACTGCAGTTTTCCTCTTCGCGCAACTGGCCGTTCGGCGCCGCCAGCGCGTTGATTCTGTTGGCGTTCGTTCTGCTGCTTTTGTATCTGTGGCGACGGCGCAGCGGTCGCGACGGTCGCGACGACGGGGAATCGATATGGTAAGCGCCTCACCGTCATCGCGCATGCCGGGCTTCGGCGCATGGACTTGGGTGTTCTACATTTTCCTGTACCTGCCGCTCGTCATCTTGGTGGTTTTTTCCTTCAACGCCGGGCGCTCGGCGACCGTGTGGAGCGGCTTCAGTCTCGACTGGTATGCGCGCGCGTTCGGCAACGAAAGCATTCAGCGCGCCACCGTCAACAGTTTGATTGTCGCGTTCTCGGCCATGACCGCGGCCACCGTACTGGCGTTGTTGGCGGCGCTGGCGCTGATGCGCGGCCGCCGGTTCCGCGGCGGCACCGTGTTTCGCGTCACTCTGCTCGCGCCGCTGATGATTCCGGAAATCGTCACCGCCGTGGCGACCCTGACTTTCTTCTCCGCGCTCGGCATGCAACTCGGCTTGTTCAATGTATTCATCGCGCACACCGTGTTTTGCATTCCGTTTGCGTACTTGCCCATCGCGGCGCGGCTGTCGAACCTGGACGAGAGTCTGGAATGCGCGGCGCGCGATTTATACGCCGGCGCCTGGCGCGCGTTCCGCCGCGTCACGCTGCCGCTGGCGATGCCCGGCATCGCGGCCGGCGCGATGTTAGCGTTCATCATCTCGCTGGACGATTTCGTCATCACGCTGATGGTCGCCGACGCCGGCTCGACCACGCTGCCGGTGTATATTTTCGGCATGGTGCGCATGGGCACTTCCCCGGAGATTAACGCCGTGTCCACGGCGCTGTTAGCGGTTACCACGGTTATCATCGTGTTTCACTACTACCTGTCAAATTCCGCCAAAAACCGGCCTTGACAAGGGCGGAAATCGGGAGTAGCATTTCAAGCAGTCATCCCAAAGGGGGAAACTTTCGTGCAAGATTCAAGCACCGGAATAATGAATTTCACGCCGAAGGAACTCGGCTTCAGCATGCCGCCCGAATCGGCGCGGCATGAGTGTTGCTGGATGGCTTGGCCAACCAACCGCTCTTTGTGGGGAGACCATATTCAAGCCGGGCGGGTCGCATATGCCGCAACCGCCAACACCATCGTCAAGCATGAGCCGGTTTATATGATTGTCCGCCCGGATGATGAGTCGGAAGCGCGCAAGTTGCTGGATTCGGCGGTTTCCGTGCTCGCTTTTCCATTGCAGGATGGCTGGATGCGTGATATTGGACCGACTTTTGTCGTAAATTCTGAAAACCATGCGCTGGCCGGCATAGATTGGGGTTTTAATGGATGGGGGACTCACTTCCGGCCATATGATGAAAATGCGGCAATCGCCAGGGAAGTTTTGTCGGTCGCCCCGCGCAAGCCGGAACGCTTTGTTGGGCGCATGATTCTGGAGGGCGGTTCAATACACATTGACGGCGACGGTACGTTGGTTGCCACGGAAGAGTGTTTGTTGAACGGCGACCGAAATCCACACCTGACAAAAGCCGAAATTGAACAGAACCTGTACGATTTTCTCGGTGTGGAAAAGGTCATTTGGTTGCCTTACGGCCTTGTTGACGATCTCACTGATGGTCATGTGGATAACGTGGCTTGTTTCGCCGCTCCCGGTGTTGCGATTGCCCTTGTTGCTGAAGAATCGGATAAAAACTATCCGCGCCTTCAAGCCAACCTTGACATTTTGAGGAGCGCCACCGATGCTAAAGGGCGGAGTTTGGAAGTCCATGAAATTCAAATTCCAGAAAAGCAACTGTATTTCCAAAACTTGCGATTGCCGATGAGTTATGTCAATTTCTATTTGGCAAATAATTCGGTTATATTGCCGGTGTTTGATGACGTCAACGATGACAACGCGAAACAATCGATACAGAATATCTTCCCCAACCGGACTGTAGAGACGGTGCCGGGAACGGATATCACATACGGTGGCGGATGCGTTCACTGTATCACTCAGCAACAGCCCGCTCCTTGACGGGCTCCTTCCATGACTCAACCGGAGGACCAAATGACTACTCAAGACAAGTACGGCGTACGTATCCCGACTCTCGGCTTTCTGACGGGAGGAGTCGGTTCCGCCGATGAAGGCATCCCGCCTCAGCCATATGAAACGTTTGCATATGATTCGGCGCTGGTCGCCGCATCGATAGGGGACTTCAACGTTGTTCCATATACATCGGTATTACCGCCGAACATCCCGATTTACAACGTCGATGATGTCAAACAATATTTCACCCATGGCGGTGTTTTGGAGGTGATAATCGCGGGTGCCGGCGCCACCCGAGACGCCAGCACTCAAGCGATTGTCACAGGGTTGGGTTTGATGAAATCGACAAAAACCTCGCAAGGCGACATGGTCGGCGGTTATGTGGTCGAGTATGTTCAGTATTTTGACCAGCAAATTACCGACGCAGACGCAAAGCAAGATGCCACGACGCAATTGAATTCGTCCATAACTCATTTGCTTGAGATTCGCAATCTCACGGCTGTCAGTGAATTTGAAGTTCATTACAACTTTCTTAACCTGGACAAAAATCACGGCTACTGCCTGACTTGTCTGGGGTTTTTGGGTTTTACGAACGCCTCTGCACCGTCGGTGTAGAATCCTTTCCCAACCAGACCGGAGAAACCGTCATGAAAACCATCCTGAAATTTCTCATCCTGTTCTTGCCGGTGTTGCCGGCGCTGCCGGTGATGGCCGACAAGTTGTATGTATACAACTGGACCGACTACACCGCGCCGCAACTGCTCGAGAAGTTTGAGAACGAGTTCGGCATCGATGTCGTGCTCGACACCTACGACTCCAACGAGACGCTGCTGGCGAAACTGAAGTCCGGCGGCGGCAACTACGACATCATCGTGCCGAGTCACAACTTCGTGCCGATATTCATCGCGGAGGGCTTGCTGCAGGAAATCAACGCGCGCGACATGCCGACGCTCGGCAACATCAGCGACAAGTGGCTCAACCCGCCGTGGGACCGCGGCAATGTGTACACCGTGCCGTGGCAACTGGGATCGACTTCATTCACCGTGAACACCGATGTCTACCGCGGCGCCATCGACACCTACGAAATTCTGTTCGACCCGCCGCCGGCCCTGCGCGGGCAAATCGGCATGTTCAACAGCCCCGACGATGTCACCGCCATGGCGCTGATTTATCTCGGCTATCCGCTGTGCAACGAGAGCGCCGCGCAGATGAAACAAGTGCGCGACTTGCTGGTGGCGCAAAAGTCGCATGTCAAAGTCTACGATTCGGACGGCATCAAAGACCGTTTGGTTTCCGGCGAGACGCACATCCACATGAACTGGAACGGTTACTCGTTCCGCGCGCGTCAGGAAAAACCGTCGCTCCAATACGCCATCCCGAAAGAGGGCTTGTTGTCGTGGGTGGACAACTTGGCGGTGCCGAAAAACGCGCAGAACCCGGACAACGCCAAGCGCTTCATCGAGTTCTTCATGCGGCCGCGGAACGCCGCATTGCAGTCGAACTTCGCCGGCTACGACAGCGGCAACGCCAACGCCACGCGCTATCTCGATGCGGACAAAAAGAGCGCGCCGGAGATTGCGGTGCCGGACGGCGCTTCGCTGGTGTTCTCCGAGACCTGCTCGACGCAGGCGATTGCGCTGCAAGACCGGGTGTGGACCGACATCAAAAAGTAATCAAACGGTAACCAAACAGTAACCGAATGAAATTGTCGCGCCCGCATGCGGGCGCATCACTTTGTCGCCGGCCATGACTTCCCAAGCCACATCCAAACTCCGCGACCTCGACCGTCGTCACCACCTGCATCCGTTCACCAACCACCGGCGGATGTTCGCCGGCCCGGCCGGCGGAGCGCGGATTATCGAATCCGCGGATGGCGCGCATATCACCGACTCGGACGGCAAACATTATCTCGACTTCATGGCCGGGTTGTGGTGCGTCAACATCGGCTACGGGCGCGCCGAGTTGGCGGAAGTGGCGCGCGCGCAGACGCTACAGTTGCCGTATTACAACAGTTTCTTTCAGACCGCGCAGGTACCGGCGGTGCAGTTGGCGGAAGCGCTGGCTGAAGTCACGCCGCCGCAATACACGCGCGCGTTTTTCGGCTGCACCGGCTCGGACGCCAACGACACCATCGTGCGTTTGGCGCGTTACTTCTGGCAGGCGCAGGGCCGGCCGCAGCGCGAAGTCATCATCAGTCGCCGCAACGCTTACCACGGCAGCACCATGGCCGGCGCCAGCCTCGGCGGCATGGAAAAGATGCACGAACAAGGCGGTTTGCCGATTCCCGGCATCGCGCACATCGAGCAGCCGTATTACTTCGGCCGCGGTGATAAGTACGCCGACTTGTCCGAGGACGATTTCGGCGTCGCCATGGCCCAAACCTTGGCGGATAAAATCGAGGAACTCGGCGCCGAGCATGTCGCCGCGTTCATCGCCGAGCCGATTCAAGGCGCGGGCGGCGTCATCATTCCGCCGCCGACTTACTGGCCGGCGATTCAACGCATCTGCAAACAATACGACATCCTGTTAATTGTCGACGAAGTGATTTGCGGATTCGGCCGCACCGGTCAATGGTTCGGCTCCGACACTTTCGGCATCGACGGCGACTTGATGACCTTGGCGAAAGGTTTGTCGTCCGGCTACCAGCCGGTCAGCGCGGTGATGGTCAGCGAGCGCGTGGCGTCGGTTCTCGATTCGCACGACGACGAATTCAGCCACGGCTACACCTACTCCGGGCATCCGGTCGCGTGCGCGGTGGCGCGCGAGAACCTGCGCATCCTGCGCGACGAGAACATCATCGACAACGCGCGCGAACAAGCCGGCGGCGACTTGCGCGACGCGCTGCAACAGTTGGCATCGCATCCGTTGGTCGGCGAGGCGCGCTGCTGCGGCTTCATCGGCGCGCTGGAATTAGTCGCGGACAAAACCAGCGGCCGGCGTTTCGCTCCGCCCGGCGCAGCCGGCCGCCTGTGCCGCGACGCGTGCTTCGACAACGGCCTGGTCATGCGCGCCGTCGGCGACACCATGGTGCTCTCCCCGCCGCTGATTATCCGCCGCCCGGCCATCGACGAATTCACCACCAAAGCCCAAGCCGCCCTCGACCACACCCAGCGAGAATTGGCGAGGTGACGGCGGCGGTCGCCGGCGTAATCAGTGGCGCGCGGCGGTGGGAATTAGTTCCGCCGCGGGGGCGCTCAATCGCCACTCCGGTGGCAACCGGAGTCCAGAGTCTTTAATTACGGTACCGGCGCGCAACGCCGGCGAGGGCCGGAAAATGCCCGGGGCCGTCATTCCGTGCGGTAGAGGAATAAGGAAGCGTAGCGA
>JAPPPS010000062.1 GCA_028817405.1 Gammaproteobacteria bacterium | reverse complement strand
GCCGGCGAATCTGAAAAGTAACCGCCGGCTGCGTCATGTGCAGCGCCTCGGCCGCTTTGGTAAAACTCAACAAACGGGCGACCGTCGCAAAAACCTGTAATCTGCGGTCGGGCATGGTGGGGCTCAGGTGGCGTTTCGTTTGCTGTCACGCTTGCCCATCTTCCTGACCCAGGTCTTGCCGGTTTGGGGATTCTTGAAAGTCTCCCAATACTCGTCTTGTTGCCCGAATATGTTGTTCAGCGCTTTCGGAACGAGATGGTACGCAAACTGGCCGCGGTCGTCGAGTTGCGGCAAACTTTCCAAAAAGAAAGTCATAATCCCGCCCCAAGGCGCACCTTCTGCGGATATTTTTCGCATCAAATTGGCGTTGGCGCGCAAAGCATCGATTGCCTGCTGTTCGATGCCGGCCTTGACATCCGGCGCATCATCGTCTTCCGCCTCGGCCGAGAGTCGGGCGACTTCGCCGCCGACATTCGGGCCTTGTTTTGTTGTTGTGAATTTTTTCATGCCCGGAAAAATGCTCAGCAATTTTTTTCTGTAAGTGTTGCCGGGGCGCATATTGTACTCGGAGTCGAGCACCGGGAACATATTCTCAAACGACAACGCGCGGATGCTGACCGGATACGGTTTGCCGCCCACCGAACTCCAGAACACGCCCTGGCCGGGGATGGGCTCGTTGAGAAGCGAACTCAACAAATCCTCGCTGAAATGCGCGTTGGCTTTTTTCAGCGAAAACAAGTCGGCCGCCGACAACAGATGGAAGACGAACCAGTTGTCGCCTTGGCTGAGAATTTCAACCGGAATACTGCCGGGCTGCTGGGTAATCAACAACGCGCCGAGGTCGTACTTGCGCCCCTCTTTCACCCAGGCGATATAGGGCTCGGCCGCAGCCGCTTTTTCATTCAGCACCGACTGCGCTTCTTCAACGACCGCAATCGTCGGAATGGTCTTCGGCTCGGCGGCGGTAAATTCCTGCTGGTTGCGGTCAAAAATCCGGCGCAAAATCAAACCCGACAAAACCAGCGACTGGCCGCCGCGCATCTGCGAGACATCAACGACGCACAACTTGCCCTCGGACAGCGAATGAATCAATATGTCCATCAACTGACTGCTTTTGTCGTGCAGCATTTTTACGATGGCCGTCATGTTGCCCCTGGCCGCCAGCGCCTCGACTTCCTGGTTGGAGGATAAGTCGAGCAGTTTACAAAGGTCTTCCAGCGGCGTGGTGTTGCCGGTATTGTCAATCAAGTCAACCAGTTGCTCCCATCGGTCTTGGGGCAACCCGCGCAATTTTCGAACATTTTGCTGTTCTTGCCGCTCCGGGTCCAGCGCAATGGAAATCACATCGCCCGGGCGCAAGCGGCGAATGTCCAACTTGGTCCCGCCGGCGACAAAGGATTGATAAAACTTGCTGGGATTTTTGCGCTCGGTAAAAACCACCAGTTTGTCTTCCAGCGCCGGCACATCACACAAGCCGGGTCGCCCTTTGTCGTCGGGCCAAAAATACTCGCCGTCCGGGTCGAAGATGACCGTGCCAACCGGCGCCTTCCCGCCGCGCTTGTCGACTTGCGGCGTGGTTTTATAAAGTTCGCTGAACAAGAGTTTGTTGAGGTTTGATTTGCCGAAGCCGGCGCGGGCAAACACAAAACTGCGGCGCGACACCAGCGACTCAATCGGGAAATTGACCCTTATTTCGGGCGAAATAATCTGCATCCAATCCTGGGGTTCCACCTTGTCGCTGCCGGCCGCGTAGATGTATTCGCCGAAAGCGAGATGCCCGATGGGCGCGCCGTCGATGTTGTGTCCGGCGATTTCGCGCAGCACTTCGTCTGACGGGAAAGCCACTTTGCTGCCCACATGCGGCAGGCGGCGGTGTGACGATACGAAATTTAGTTTCTCACCGTCTCTTCGCAAGACGCCCAACACGCGCATATTGACCCGGTACTTTAAGTACAGTTCGCGCAGTTCCTCCGGGACATCGCGGTCTTCCCGGGCCGCGCGAAGGTTGAACTCTTCCCCATCGCCGAACGACAATTTCCCTTCCGATGAAAACGATGTGATGCGCCCAAGCACCGCTTCATCGGTCGTTCCCAATTGCACCAGAAGAAACTGGCCGTGCATTGGGGTGTTTTGGAACTCATCTTTATACGGCAACACCAGTTCGGCTTGGAACTCCAAACCGCCCTGCCGAAACCCGCGAAAGATTCCAATGGTTTTTCTTTCGGGAAACAATTCGATTGCAGTCATGGTTATACCTCCTCACCCATACCGGCGTTGCGACGGGTCGGCATCTTGAAGTTGAAAGGTGTCCAGGGCGCTCGCGTCTTTGCCGAGACTGGAACGCACACCCTCATATATGGAATCTTGCAGGATGTCAAAATCGAAAGCGGTCAGGGCCGCATTTTCGTGCGCCCTTTGCAGGCAACTCGGATAATGCGGCACCGGAAAGCCGTTGATTGCATCGGACAGCATCGCGCCTAAAATCACCTGCGGTTCGTCGGCCTGCGGCATGAAGATGTCCACCGGCCAGACCGGGTCGCGACGATGCGAACCGAACTTTACCAGAAACATTTTGCCGCCGACATATTTGCCGGTTTCACCGCCTTCAACGGCATTCTCGTTCCCGCGGGCGAACTCCGACCACACATATGCCCTCTTTTCGATTTCACGCGGCACATCCACGAATGCCGGGTAGTCGGTTTGAAGAATTCCCTCCAGCGCCATGGCCAGACGATACCTTGAGACGACTTTGCTGTGCTTTGCCACGCCCGCGAGATAGATGCGACGGCGGTTTGTACGCCACTGCATCTCGATGCGTTCATTCATTTTTTGACGCAAGCGATAAAACAGTTCCCCGGCGAACGTCCAACTGCGCAGAAGACCGTCACAAACAATCAAAGTGTCGGTGCCGAAATCTTTCTTGAGAAGGGAAAACAAAATCCCCCACTCAACCAATTCCCTGTAGGCCTGCACCCAACTTGGCGAAACCGGCTTGCCTGTATCAGTTGGGCGAATCATACGGGAAAGTTTTGGCAGGCTGTTCACGCCAAGCGCGACCATCATTTCGCCCAGCGCGGTGCGGGACGTGCCGTCCGCTTTGAAATGTCGCGCGTTGATTTTCTGAATCGGTGTTGTGGGCGACACCGCCTCCAGATAATACTCATTGTTGCTACTGTCCACCACGCGAACCAATTGAACCAGAAAGGGGTCAAATCGAAGTTGGTTGTTGCCGCCGTCCGCGCCCACCAGCGAAATCGATGTCGTCGTGCGCGGCTGAATGCGCCGCGTCATGCTTTTCAGCGGGCGGATTTCGTCTCGCAAAGTATCCAGCACACCACGGTCGGCGGCAATGCAGTTCGCGATGGCTTGTTGCAGGTCTTTGATTTTCAGGTCTAACATTCTATCGACTCTTTGAGTCTGGGGTTTTTATCGTAGCACATAGGATATGCTTCGGTGATAGCGTACGGTTAAGCGAGTCGACTTATATCGCTTCCAACGAGACCGATAGGTTCGGAGTTTTCGGTTTCCTTTTCATCCCGCCGCGGGCTGTTCGCATCCAACTTTGACCCGAACTGCATTTTTTTCGGGTCCACTTTTCTTTCCATCCGCACCGGGTCGCGGAAAATATACGGCAAGCCGGCGAACATCGTGCGCCAGTCGGCGTCGACGGGGTCGTGAACAAATTCCACGCGCGGATTCCACAAATTGCTTTGCTTCACCGCCAACTTTTCCCGGATGATGTCGACAAACTTCGGGTTGATTTCATAACCGATGGAATTCCGCTCGAGATTCATCGCGGCGAGAGCGGTGGTGCCGCTGCCCGCAAACGGGTCGAGCACGGTGTCGCCGGCGAAGGAAAACATTTTAATCAGCCGCGTGGGCAACTCCACCGGAAACATTGCCAGATGTTTGGCCTGCCTTTCGCCGCGGAAATTCCAGTGGCCGGTGAAATAGCGGTTCCATTCTTCCGCGGTCAGTTTGGAGCGCTCCTTGCGCGCCGCGCTCACCGGCGGCGGCGCGCCGGGTTTCTTAAACAGCAGAATGAATTCATAATCGATTTTGACGATGCCGTTGCGCGGATACGGATAAGAGCCCATCACCGACGCGCCGCCGGTGGTGTTCATGGTGGTGGTCTTCTGCCAGATGATGGTGCCCATGTAATCAAACCCGATGGTCTCGCAGAAGCGGATGATTTCGGTGCGGATGGGGATGACTTTGTAGCGCCCGTAATAAACCGAGCGCGCGAACTGGTCGCCGATGTTCACGCACAACCGGCAGCCGTCGGCCAGCACCCGGCGGCATTCGTTCCAGACCAGGTTCAGATTGTTGATGTAGTCGTCGTACGAATCATTGAAGCCGATTTGGTTTTTGTCGCCGTAATCTTTCAGTTGCCAGTACGGCGGCGAAGTGACCACGAGATGCACCGACTCGTCCGCAACCCGCCGCATTCGCCGGGCGTCGCCGATGACGATTTGATGGCCGGTGGTGTTCGGTTTTGCTGCGGCGTTCATTTTCTCGCTTCTCATCAGAAGATTACGCGCATTTTACCGCGCGCAACCCGCCATGTCTCGTTTTCATGCTTGGCGCGCGACAATTTCACCGAAATGATTTTTCCGGTATCGCTTGACCCACCGCTCCCAATCCTCGGTGCCGGTCTTCAATGTCATTCTCAATTCAACATGCCGGCTGGCATCGGTGACTTCCTTTGTTCCATGCGCGGTTGTCGCATGGAGCAGTTTGGTTTCTTGTCGCATCTCGGCGTGGCTCAGCACGAATGTGACGACTTCGTCATCCGATATCGACTGGACGACATAATCGCAATTCTGCCACAGTCTGATTTGCACGATATGCACCGCGCCGTCGGCATTGTAACCGGAAACTTTGTACTCGTAGTACTTCCCGTGTTTCTCGAAGTCCCCCTGGTTTTCGTCCTTTTTCACCGGCGCGCATCCGTGCTTTTCCCTGAAATACCTCTCCCACAAGGGGCTTCGCGACTGCGGAGTCAGTACGCTGGAGATTTTGTAAAACTCCCGCTCGCTGATGTCTCCCCGCAACGCCAGGGCGACCAATGACTTTCTAATGCCATAAACCTTCGCCACGATTTCTCTGGCGCGGTTTATGTGCTTCAGAATGTAACGAATGGTTTTCCGGTCAACCATGACGCTTGACATACTGATTCAAAAATTCGTACTTGGTCAGCCAATACACGCCGCCGCTTGCGCAGGAGTTTCCCTCCCACTTCACGCCTTTGATTTTTTCAACCAGTTCCGGCACCGGAATCTTGGCTTTGAGAAAATGCCCCCGGTTGTTGGGTTTCGGCCGCATGGTGATTTTTGCCGGGGATGAGCCGAACACAAACACATCGAAATCATGCTTGTCTCCGAACGAAAAATCACCGGTTTCTTTGCAACGATTCGGGTCAACCCGCAAATCAACCCCGGCCGATTTGTCGAACACGAAGAAACTGGTCGGCACATGATAATCCTTGCCGTCCAGCAGGTAAGCGTTTCTCTCCAGCGCGGTAATCGAAGATATGCGCCAGGCCGGCGGCAGGATTTTTTGCCGCGTGTGTTTGTTGTAGACATTCGGCAGTATGAACGCGACCGTTTGCACATTGCCGAACGCCAACGCATGCGAGATAAACGCCGAAGACAACTTGTGGTACATGCCGAAAGGAGGATTCCCGACCACCAGAACGCGGCGGTATTCGCCGGGAACATCGAACTTCAACCAGTCCGCTTTCACCACCTTTTTATGCGCCGGGTCGATGTCGATTCCCATCTTGTTCGGATGGTTTATTTCATCGTAGAAAGCGCCGTCTCCGGCCGACGGTTCCACAACCAAATCATATTCGCGCGGCAGGTCGCCGACAACCGCGAGACATTTTCTGACCACATCCCTTTTGGTGTAGTATTTGTCGAGGGACTGGCCTGTCGTCGCGGGAGGCTTTCTTCGGTTCTGGTGCATGATTTTGCGGGCGCTGTTTGGGAAATTTCCGCGAGATTTGGCGGGAATATTCGGGTCAGGCGGTATGATAAAATACCCGCGGAATTTTTGCAAAGCGCGGTCGCGCCCACCGCCCGCGCCCTTTTATCCCCCACTCCGCCCGCCCCATTCCGTCGCCGCCGCAACGCCATGACTCGTTATTCCGCTTGGAGCGTGTTCACCAACGGCCTCGCCGGGCAGCGCCGTTGGAAGCGGGTGTGGCGCGACGCCGCGCCGAAGGAAGGGTACGACATCGTTATCGTCGGCGGCGGTTTGCATGGCTTGGCGACGGCGTATTATTTGGCGGCGAATCACGGCGATGGCGCGCGCCGCATCGCGGTGCTGGAAAAGGGTTGGTTGGGCGGCGGCAACGCCGGGCGCAACACCACCATCGTGCGTTCCAACTACATGCTGCCGGGCAATCGCGCGTTCTATGAGCATTCGCTTAAACTGTGGGAGAACTTAAGTCATGCGCTCAATTACAATGTGATGTTCAGTCAGCGCGCGCATATCACGCTGCTGCACACGCCGGCCGCGCGCGACGCCGCGGCGCGACGCTATAACACCATGCGTTTGACCGGCGCGGACGGCGAACTTTGGAGCCTCGCGCAACTCAAACGCCAAGTGCCGCACTTGAATTATGACAACGCGCGTTTCCCCATCATCGGCGCGGCGGTGCAACAACGCGCCGGCACCGCGCGTCATGACGCGGTGGCATGGGGTTATGCGCGCGCCGCGGATGCGCTTGGCGTCGACATCATTCAGAATTGCGAAGTCACCGGTTTTACGCGCGACGACAACCGTGTGACCGCGGTGCAAACTAACCGCGGCGTAATTAACATCGGCGGCGCCGGCGCAAAAACCCCCGGCAAACTCGGCATCGCCGTCGCCGGCAACAGTTCGCGTTTATGGTCGCTGGCCGGCCTCGGCAAACTGCCGATTGAAACGCATCTATTGCAAGCGTTCGTCACCGAAGCATTGAAACCGTTATTGGACCAAGTCGTTGTGTTCGGCGTCGGCGGCGCGCATTTTTACATCTCGCAATCCGACAAAGGCGGCATGGTTTTCGGCGGCGATTTGGATTGGTATAAATCGTACGCGCAGCGCGGCAACCTCGCGGCGGTGCAGGATGTCGCCGAGGCCGCGACTTCGATTCTGCCGTGCTTGGGGCGCGTGCGATTGCTGCGGCACTGGGGCGGCTTGATGGACATGAGCATGGACGGCTCGCCGTTTATCTGCAAAACCCCGCTCGCCAATTTGTACTTGAACGCCGGCTGGAACTACGGCGGCTTCAAAGCCAGCCCGGCCTCCGGCTGGTATTTCGCCGACCTCATCGCCAACGACCGGCCGGACCCGGTCATCGCCGACTTCGACTTGAAGCGCTTCCGCCGCGGCGTCAACATCGACGAACGCGGCGCGGGTCCGGACCCGAAACTGCACGGTTGAATCCACGCCGGCGATTAACATGCTCCGAATCCACTGCCCATTCTGCGGCGAACGCGACCACAGCGAATTCGCGTACGGCAAAGATGCGACCGTCACCTACCCGCCGCTCGACGCATCGCTTGATGACTGGCACGATGCGGTGTTCCTGCGCGACAACCCCCGCGGCGCGCAAACGGAAACCTGGCAGCATATTCACGGTTGCCGTCAGTGGTTAATCGTTGAGCGCGACACCGTAACCCACCGCATCCATACCGTGCGCGCCGCGCATCCCGGCGTGGCTCAAGTGTTGGCGGCGAACCGCCCCGGCAGCGACAACGGCGATGGCGATGCCGGCAACCCCAACGCACTCGACAACGCCGGCGAGAACAACTCATGACATCGCACCGACTCCCCACCGGCGGCCGCATCAACCGCGCCGAGACCTTGCGTTTCACTTGGGACGGCGCGGAACTCAGCGGCCATCCCGGCGACACCTTGGCCTCCGCGCTGTTGGCGAACGGTGTGCAACTCATCGGCCGAAGTTTTAAATACCACCGGCCGCGCGGCATCATGTCGGCCGGCGTCGAAGAGTCCGGCGCGTTGGTCACCTTGCGCGGCGGCGCCGATGACGACGCGCGCCGCGACCCGAATGTGCGCGCCACCGTACAAGAACTATTCGACGGTCTCGACGCGCGCGGCCAGAACGCCTGGCCGTCGGTACGATTCGACTTAGGCGCGGCCGCCGGTCTCATCGGCCGCTTCTTGCCGGCCGGTTTTTACTACAAAACTTTCATGGGCCCGCGATGGTTGCGCGGCACAACGGTGTGGTTTTTGTGCGAGCAATTCATCCGCCGCGCGGCCGGCTTGGGCGCGGCCTCGCGCGCGCCGGACCCCGACCAATACGAACACGCGCATGCGTTCTGCGATGTGTTGGTCATCGGCGGCGGGCCGGCCGGCTTGGCCGCGGCGGCCACGGCCGCGCGCGCCGGCTTGGATGTACTGTTGGTCGAGCAGGACTTTGAACTCGGCGGCGATTTGTTGAACCGGCCGCCGGGCGAGTCGCAACAATTACGTACCGAATTGCTCGCCGATGCGCGCGCCGCCGGCGTACGGTTAATGACTCGCACCACCGCCTTCGGCCTGTACGACGGCGGCGTCGCCGGCTTGTTGGAACGCGTCACCGACCACCTCGCGGCCCCCGACCCGCGCTTGCCGCGCCAGCGATTGTGGTTCGCGCGCGCGCGCCGCATCATCGTCGCGGCCGGGGCGCTGGAGCGCGCGTTCGTATTCGGCGGCAACGACCGGCCCGGCGTCATGGGCGCGGCCGCCGCGCGCGCCTACCTCAACCGCTACGCGGTGCTGCCCGGCGCGCGCATCGCGGTCGCCACCAACAACGACTCCGCGTATCCGGTGGCGCGCGAGTTGGCGGCGGCCGGGGCCGCGGTCGAGGTGCTGGACGCGCGCCCGGCAAGCGACGGTCTACGCCAATTAATTAAGCCAGCCGGCGCCGGCGTCACGGTGCACCCGGGCCGCGCGCCGCTGAAAGTGCATGGCATCCGCCGCGTACAATCCGTGGAGACGGCGCGCAGCAGCGGCAACAACTGGCTGCGCGGCGGACGAATTAAATGCGACGCGCTGTTGGTGTCCGGCGGCTGGTCGCCGGCGATTCACTTGGTCTCGCACTTGGGACGCAAACCGCGGTGGAACGAGGAATTGGCGTGTTTTACGCTCGCCGATGCCGACACCGTCGCCGACACCGACGCCAACGCCGGCCACCAATCCATCCTCGTCGCCGGCGCCGCGGCCGCGGTTTGGCGCACCGACGCATGCCGTGTGTCGGGCCAGGCGGCCGGCGCGGCCGCGGCCCGGGCCCTGGGCAAAAGCATCGCAAAAATCCCCGCCCCGATGCCGGGCGGCTGGCGCAATCGCATCCGCCCGTTGTATGAAGTGCGCGCGCCCGGCGTGAAAACCAAAGCGTTGGTCGACCCGCTGAACGATGTCACCGCCGACGATGTCCGCCTCGCGCACCGCGAAGGTTTCGACTCGGTTGAACACCTGAAACGCTACACCACGCTCGGCATGTCGACCGACGGCGGCAAGGCCGGCAATGTCATCGGCTTGGCGTTGTTGGCGGAAGCGCGCGGCCGCGAGCGCCACAGTCACAGTGACAGTGACGGTGACGGTGACGGTGACCGCGGCGCAAACGCCGACGCTCGCATCGATGGCGTTGGCGACTCCGGCGACGCGGCCGACAGCGTCGACAACACCGTCGACAACAGCGTCGACATCGCCGCCACCGGCATCACCACCTTCCGCCCGCCGTATACCCCGGTCGCGCTCGGCGCGTTGCGCGGGCGCAGCGTCGGCGCGCACTTCCGGCCGCTGCGCCGCACCCCGCTGCATCAGTGGAATCTCGAGCGCGGCGCGGTCATGACCATGGCCGGCTTGTGGCAGCGGCCATGGTATTACGCGCGCGGCGACGAGACCCTCGAACACGCCTACATCCGCGAGGCCGCGACGGTGCGCTCCACCGTTGGCGTCTGCGATGTCACTTCGCTCGGCAAAATCGCGGTGCAAGGCCCCGACGCGGCCGCGTTTCTCGACCGCATCTACACCAACCGCTTCGCCAAACTGCCGCTCGGCAAAGCGCGATACGGCATCATGCTGCGCGATGACGGCATGGTTTTTGACGACGGCACGGTGTGGCGGCTGTCCGCGACCGACTACTTTATGACCACCACCACCGCGCATGCGGCCGCGGTCATGACATGGCTGGAGGAATTGCTGCAGGTGCGATGGCCCGACTTGCGCGTGCATGTCGCGTCGGTGTCTGAGCAGTGGGCCGGTTGCGCGGTGGCGGGGCCGTTGTCGCGGCGAGTGCTGCAAGATTGCGTCGCGGCCGGCGCTACTAATGGCGCCGATGCGGCCGATGCTAACGGCGCCACTCCTAACGGTGCCGATGCAACCGATGCATTGAGCGACGCCGCGTTGCCGTTCATGGGCGTGGCCGAGATGCGCGTCGCCGGCGTGCCGTGTCGCATCGCGCGCATCAGTTTTTCCGGCGAGTTGGCGTATGAAATCTACGCGCCGTCCGACTACGCGGTGGCGTTAATGGACGCGTTGTGGGCGCGGGCGCAGGCGCTTGGCGGCTGCTTATACGGCTTGGAAGCGCTCGGCGCGTTGCGCATCGAGAAGGGGCATGTCACCGGCGCCGAGTTGGACGGCCGCGTGACTTTGGAAGACGCCGGCCTCGGCCGCATGGCGGCGAACGACAAAGCGTTCATCGGCGGCGCGTTGCGTATGCGCCCGGAGTTATTGCGCGAAGACCGGCCGAAGTTGGTGGGCATCGTGCCGAAACACCGTGGCGGCGGCGACGGTGGCGGCGGCAGCGACCGTGGCGGGGGCGACGCGAAATTTAACGCCGGCGCAATTCTGTGCGCGGCCGGGCAAGTGTCCGGGCATGGCGAAGGCTGGGTGACGGCGGTCACGCATTCGCCGGCCCTCGGGCGCTGGATTGGCATCGGTTTCATCCGCGGCGGCGAAGCGGCGTGGCGGGGAAAAAGCGCGGTGGCCGCGGACCCGCTGCGCGCCGCGCCGGTCGAGGTGGACATCGTCTCGCCGCACATGTTTGACCCGGACGGGGAGCGGATGCGTGGCTGAAGCGACTGCACTCGAGCGCGTTTCGGCGCTGGTTGGCGGCGACGGTGCCGGTGCCGGCGGCGTTGGCGCGGCCGCCGATGCCGGCGCGGCCGAAGTCATCCTCGGCGAAATCGGCGACTTGGCGCTGCACCAAATCGCCGCCTGGCCTGACCGCATCGACGCGGTCGGGGAAATCGCCGCGCGGGCCGCGGGCGTCGCGGCCGCGCCGGGCCCGGGCCGGGCGGTGCAAGCCGCGGAATCGGCGGCGATAAATTCGGCGGCGGCGACTGATGCGACCTCGGCCGAATCGGCGAAATCAACGGAATCAAAATCCCCGCCACCCGCCCTGCT
Source organism: Gammaproteobacteria bacterium (assembly GCA_028817405.1). GTDB lineage: Bacteria > Pseudomonadota > Gammaproteobacteria > Arenicellales > Poriferihabitantaceae > JAHRAW01. Next base: position 6,400 of record JAPPPS010000062.1, on the reverse strand, counting down.
GCGCATCGAACCATTGAAATGGTGGCTCATCGGCGCGGCCGCCCCCGACATCGGCCCGCAACAAGGCGCGGTTCTCGACTTATCGCACGCCCGCACGCGCCTCCGCATCGCCGGCCCGCGCGCCGCGGAATTCTTGAACCGTCACCTGCCGCTCGACCTGCGCGCCGCGGCGTTCCCCGAAGGCGCAGTCGCGTCCAGCCAATTGCATCATGTCGGCGTGACTTTATGGCGGTCGCGCCGCGGCTATGAATTATTCATCCCGCGCGGCTATGCGTTGTCGGTGTGGGAAGTGCTGCTGCAAACCGCGGCGCAGTTCGACGCCGTCACGCCGCCGGCCGAATCGCATACAATCGCGGCCCCGAACGACACCCGCGCACCATGACCACGCCCGCCAAAATTCAATGCCGCAACATCTGGAAACTGTACGGCAAAAAGCCGCGCGAGTTTTTTGATTCGCACCGCGGCGCGCCGGATGATGCGGCGCTGCAATCGCACAACTACATTCCCGCGGTGCGCGACGCCACCTTCGATGTTTTCGAAGGCGAGATTTTGGTGGTGATGGGTTTGAGCGGCTCCGGCAAGTCGACTTTGGTGCGGTGTTTGTCGCGCTTGATTGAGCCGACTCACGGTGAAGTGTTGTTCGACGGCGCGGACTTGCTGCAGGCGACGCCGAAACAGATGATTGACATTCGCCGCCACAAGATGGGCATGGTGTTTCAACACTTCGCGCTCCTTCCGCACCGCACCGTCATCGACAACATCGCGTTCCCGCTGGAAGTGCAAGGCGTCGACCGCGACGCGCGCGAGAGCAAAGCGCGCGAAATCATCGAAGTGGTGGGCTTAACCGGGCGCGAAGGTTATTATCCCGGCGAGTTGTCCGGCGGCCAGCAGCAGCGCGTCGGTTTGGCAAGGTCGTTGTGCATCGACCCGGAAGTGTGGTTTCTCGACGAACCGTTCTCGGCGCTGGACCCGCTCATCCGCAAAGAACTGCAGGATGAATTCCTGCGCCTGCAGTCGCTGCTGAAACGCCGCACCATTGTGTTCATCACGCATGACTTCGACGAGGCGATTAAACTCGCCGACCGCATCGCGATTATGTACGAAGGATTGGTGGTGCAAATCGGCAGCGCGGAAGAACTGATTATGCAGCCGGCCACCGATTATGTCGCGGAGTTCACCCGCGATGTGCCGCGCGCCAAGTTGCTGCATGTGCGCAGCATCATGGACGCGCCGGACCCGGCTGTGAGCGATGCGGTAACGGTGTCAGCCGATGCGCGCGTGAGCGATGTCGCGGCGCAAGTGTTGACGCGCAACCAAACCGCGCGCGTGGTCGACGCCGGCAACCAAGTGGTCGGCGCGCTGCCGCCGTCTAAATTGCTCGAGGTGTTGTTCGCGTGAGCGCGGCGCGCGCGGCGCGGGCAATGCCGGCATGAAACATTGAACGCGGCGCAAGCAACATCGCCGGCGCCGGCATCGCCATCACCGGGATTGCCGGCACCGTCGCAACCGTCGACGGCGCGGCCCGCGACTCATCCGGCCGCTTGGGCCGCGCTGACGCTGGCGCCGTTTGCCGCGCTGTTGGCGCTGCGGGCGTGGTTGCCAAACTGGGCGGTAACGCCGCCGAAGAGTTGCCTCGGCGGCTGCGCGAATATCGAGGGCATGCTGCCGTTCGTCGACTGGGTCAACGCCGCGATTAAGTTCCTGCGCAAGTATGAATTCTTCGGCGCGTTCACCTTCCGCGACATCACCCGCGCCATCTCCAGCGGCATCCAAGCGCCGCTGGACTTCACCGAAAATTTATTCCACAAGGGTTTTGATGATTTCGCCGGCTTAGGGGTAGACATCGCGCCGGTGCCATGGCTGTTGTTCGTCGGCTTGGCGGCGATTTACGGCTGGCGGTTGAAGGGCTGGCGGCTGGCGCTGCTCGGCGGCGGCTGTTTCTTTTATCTGGCGCTGTTCAGCAAGCGCGGCATCTGGGAATTGTCGATGCAAACCCTGGCCGCGATTTCGGTGTCGGCGCCGCTGGCCGGCCTCATCGGCATCAGTTTCGGCGTCTGGGCGGCGAAGAGCCGCGCGGTCGAGCGCATCGTGTGGCCGCTGCTGAATGTATTGCAGTCGCTGCCGCATTTTTCTTATTTGATTTTGGTCGCCATCTTCTTCGGCGTCGGCTCCAAGGCCGGGGTCATCGCCACGGTGATTTTCGCTTTCCCGCCGATGACGCGTTTGACTCTCATCGGCTTGCGCGGCATATCAAAAGAAATCATCGAGGCCGGCATCATGGCCGGCTGCACCAAGTGGCAAATGCTGTTCAAGGTCGAGATACCGGCCGCGCGTCCGCAACTCATGTTGGGCGTCAACCAAATCATCATGCAATGTTTGGCGATGGTGGTCATCGCCTCGTTCATCGGCCAGGCCGGCTTAGGCCATGACTTGCTCACGCGCCTGCAGCGTCTCGCCATCGGCCAGGCGTTTGAAGTCGGCGTCGCGGTGGTGTTCATCGCCATCGCGCTGGACCGTTTCAGCCAAGCCATCGCCACCCGCGAACCGCATCACATCAGCGGGCGCGCGTTATGGGCGCGGCATCCGGGCTTGTGCGCCGCGGCCGCGTTGCTCGCGGCCACTGTCGTATTGTCATTCATCACGCCGCATGCGCTCACTTTCCCGCAAGCGCTGACCATCAGCACCTCCAACTTTTGGGATGCCATTGTCGATTACATCACGCTGCATTTCTACGCGCCGCTCGGCATCTTCCGCGACGGTTTTCTGGTTTATGTTTTGATTCCGGTGCGCACCGCGATTACTTCGATTCCATGGGTCGCCATCATCGCGTTGGTGGCGTGCATCGGCTGGCGTTTGGGCGGCTGGCGGCTGGCGTTGACGGTGGCCGCGTTCGTGTTCTTCATCGCCGCCTCCGGTTACTGGGTGCGCGCGATGATAACTTTATACATGGTTGTCGCATCGATGACGGTCTGCGCGCTCATCGGCATCCCGCTCGGCATTTGGGCGTCCAAGCGCGACTCAACCACGCGGTGGGTGCAGAACTTGTGCGACACCATGCAAACTTTTCCGTCGTTCATTTACTTGTTGCCGGTGGTCATGCTGTTTCAAATCGGCGATGTGTCGGCGATTTTTGCGATTATCATTTACGCCGCGATTCCGATTACGCGCTACACCATCTTCGGCTTGCGCAATGTGCCGCAGCACATCATCGAAGCGGCGGTCACTTCCGGCTGCACGCCGCGCCAGATTTTATGGAAGGTGCGCATGCCGCTGGCGTTCCCGGAAATTCTTCTGGGCCTCAATCAAACCCTGATGTTCGCGCTGTTCATGGTCATGATTGCCGGCTTCATCGGCACCGTCGATTTGTCGCAGGAAATCTTCCGCGCGCTGACTTTCAACGACGGCGGCAAGGGCTTGGTCATCGGCCTGTGCGTCGCCTTCATCGGCTTGACCGCCGACCGCTTGTTGGTCGCCTGGGCCGAGCGCCGCCGCGCCGCCCTGAGCCGAGAAGAATAACCGGCGCATAAACCGCGCGCTTGCCATTCCGGCAACAGCCGCCCCCACCTGCCGTTGTTTGGAGCGTCCCTGCTCCAAACCCTTCGGGCTTGCGCGAAAATCCGTTCCCGACGGATTTTTCCGGCGACAGCCGGAGTCCAGCGTCTTTGCTTTCGTTGATTCCGCGATTGCTCAATTAAAAAAAAAGACTCTGGATTCCCGCTTAACAGCCTGCGGGAATGACGGCCTTCGGCCGTGGAATTAAAGCGCGGCGGCATCGACGGTGAAAGCGCGGCGGCATCGACGGTGAAAGCGCGGCGGCATCGACGGTGCAAAAGAATTACCCGCGCATAAAAAACGCCGGCTCTGCTGAGCCGGCGTTTGTTGGAGCGACGAATCGAATGGCAGTCGACTCAGTTAATCCACTGCCGCCATCTGCCTTCGTTTTCAGCCAGCCACTTGTCCGCGGCCTCGGACACTTCCATGCCGTCGGTGTCGACATAGTTGGACTGCTGCGCGACATCGAGGTTGCTGAAGTTGATGTTCTGCGCCACCGCAAACGCTTTCGGATGGCTCTTCTTGAAGTCATGCGACACGCCGATTTTCAGGTAGCCGCCGGTGGGGTTGCCGCAGTCGTATTTTTTGTCCGGGTTGATTCCCCATGACGCGTCGTCGATGCACTGGGCGTCGTGTTTGGGAAACTCGACAAACTCGCCTTCATACAGCGCTTCGATGAAGTTCGGCGTCCAGTTGAAAATCACCACCGCCTTGTTCTGCTTGATGCCGGCCTCCAGTTCGGCCCAGATGGCGGCCGCGGAGCCGGCGTTCTTGACCACGAAGTTCATGCCCAAGGCCTCGACCTTCTCGGCGTCGTGCTTCAGCCAGTCGACCGGCCCGCCGATGAACACGCCCTTGCCGCCGGAATCGGCGCGCGCGAACTGGTCGGCGCATGCGTCCAGCGCTTTCCAATCCGGCAAACCCGGGCAGAGTTGCTTGACATGCGCGGGATACCACCACTCCTCGCGCGTCTTGGCGTCGTGCGTTACCAAGTCGATGACGCAGCCTTCGCCCACGACTTTCTCGAACGACTGGCCGAACGCGCCTTCCCACACTTCATGCACGATGTCGATGTCGTTCTCGCACATGGACTGGTAGACGGTCTGGCTGTCGATGGGAACATAGTTCACCTCCTCGCCGACCATCTCGAACAGTTTGCCGACGATTTCGGCGCCGACCAACTGGCTCGACCAGTTGTGGGTCGGGATGTTGACCGCATCATCGGCGCGCGCCGCGACGCTGAACGCCAAGATGGCGCCGGCGCAACCGGCGACGATGGTTTTGCTGATGGACATTTTTTTCCTCCGGGGAATGAAAAGTGAGGCGGGGAAGTTACCATAAAACGGTTTGGCATGGGCGGCGCGCGACGGTGACGGTCGGGGCGCGACGGTGACGGCCGGGGCGGCGGGGGCGGCGAATAAGGCGCGGACTTCCAATCGCCACTCCGGGCTTGACCCGGAGTCCAGAGTCTTTAATTGGCCGGCGCGATGGGCCGTCACGCCCACGGTCTCCCCCGCCGTCACGCCCGCGATCTGTTAAGCGGGCGTCCAGCGTCTTTGCTTTTCGTTGCTTACTCGCCGGGGTAATTAAAGACTCTGGATTCCGTATCGGAGGAAAATATAGTCGCTGCGCTCCTTATTTTCCAACCGCACGGAATGACGGCCCCCGGCATTTTCCAACCGTACGGAATTGCGGCGCTACGCGCCGGTAACCGGTTGCGTTGGCGCGCCGAATCCGCGATAGTCGGCATTATTCACGCCGACCGTCACCGAATTTCCGATGCTTAAACTCGCCATTGCGGGCGCCGCCGGGCGCATGGGTTGCGCGTTGATTCGCGCGGCCGGGCGCGTCGATGGCGTGACCGTCACCGCGGCCGTGGAGCGCGCCGGGCATCCGGCGCTCGGCGAAGACGCGGGCGCGGTGGCCGGCGGCGCCGACTTGGGGGTGGCGTTGCAATCCAAAATCGACGGCGACGGCGGCGGCGACTTCGACCTGATGCTGGACTTCACCACGCCGGCCGCGACCATGGAACATCTCGCTGCCTGCCGGCGATTGCAGCGCGGCATGGTCATCGGCACCACCGGATTAGGCGATGACTTCGACACCGCGGCGCGCGACGCGGCCGCGACCCTCCCGCTCATCGTCGCCGCCAACACCAGCGTCGGCGTCAACCTGTGCTTGGCGCTGGTGGAAACCGCGGCCGCCGCGCTCGGCGCGCGCGCCGATGTGGAAATCATCGAGGCGCACCACCGTCACAAAGTGGACGCGCCGTCCGGCACCGCGCTGGCGCTGGGGCGCGCCGCGGCCGAGGCGTTGGGCGTGGACTTGGGCGCGGACGGTGTCGGCGTATTCGCGCGCCACGGTCACACCGGCCCGCGCCCGGCCGGCAGCATCGGCTTCTCAAGCGTGCGCGGCGGCGACATCGCGGGCGAGCACACGGCGCTGTTCATCGGCGACGGCGAGCGGGTTGAAATCACCCACCGCGCCACCGACCGCCGCCTGTTCGCCGACGGCGCCATCAAAGCCGCGCAATGGTTGGCCGGCAAACCGCCGGGCATTTATACGATGCGCGATGTACTGGGTCTCGGCGCGCGCGGTGGGCGGTGAGGTTTGTTTTGCCGATCGGGGAATTTCCCATCGTCACGCCCGCAGTCGATTCCCCCCGCCGTCACGCCCGCAGTCGATTCCCCCCGCCGTCACGCCCGCAGGCCGTTAAGCGGGCATCCAGAGTCTTTTGCTTTTTGTTGCTTCCGCGCGGGGCCAATTAAAGCCTGCCCTCGCCCACGAGCGGGGGACTCTGGATTCCGTATCGGTGAGGAATAGTGGCGCTACGCTTCCTTATTCCTCT
>JAPPPS010000103.1 GCA_028817405.1 Gammaproteobacteria bacterium | reverse complement strand
GGTAGAGGAATAAGGAAGCGTAGCGCCACTATTCCTCACCGATACGGAATCCAGTGTCCCCCGCTCGTGGGCGGGGGCATGTTTTAATTACCCCGGTCCAGTCGCCACGGATGGCAAACGAACATGGCGGCGGGGGTTGCATAAACCGTGGCGACGCTCAATCGCCACTCCGGATTGGATCCGGAGTCCAGAGTCTTTAATTGCCCCGGCGCAGAATCGAACAAAAGACTCTGGATTCCGGCTGTCGCCGGAATGGCAGTGAGCGCGCGCCCGCTTAACAAATCGCGGGCGTGACGATAGGGTAGACCGCGGGCATAACGGTAGGAACGACTGTCGCCAGAAAAATCCGTCGGGAACGGATTTTCGCGCAAGCCCGAAGGGTTTGGAGCAGGGACGCTCCAAACAACGACAACTGGAACACCCAGCGATTCAAAAAGCGGTGAGATTCAAAATCAAATTCTCGTACTTCCCCACCGCCCGTTCGATGGAAAAGAATTCGGCGCGGGTTAATAACTTTTGTTTGTCCGGCGGATGAGTTAGCGTGCGCAACATCGCATCGGCCAGTGCAGCGGGGTCACCAACCGGCACCAGCGTGCCGATGGCGCCGTCTTGCAAAATTTCCGCGGGCCCCGATGGGCAGTCGGTGCTGACGCACGGGCAGCCGCAAGCCAGCGCTTCGATGAGCGCGGTGGGCAGGCCTTCGCTGCGCGATGACAGCGCGAACAGCGCGGCGCGCGACATGAACGCGAATGGGTTGTCGGCCCATCCCGGCAACGACACTTTATCTTGAACGCCCAAGCGCCGCGCCAAGTCTTCGAGCGATGCGCGCAACGGGCCCTCGCCGAGAATAAGCAAACGACATGGTCGCAGTTGCAACACGCGCGCAAAAGCGTTCAGCAATACCGGAAAGTCCTTAACTTGCTTCAACCGGCCGCAAGCGAGAATCACCGGCGGGCCGTTGTCGGCGAACCATGGATGGTCGGGCCGTTGTGATTTCAAGTGTTCGAATTCGGGCGGAATCACCGGGTTATAAATCGTCACCAGTTTGTTTGCCGCGAGGCCGGTTTCGCGGCGCACGCTATCCGCGACGCCATCGGAGACCGCCACCACCCGCGTCGCATCGGCAAACAACTTGCGGTATTTAACCGCCCGGCGCTTGCGCTTCATCAAACTATGGACGATGGGGATGACCGGCAACCGCGCAGCGACAAGAGGTTTCGCCAACAACGCCGCCACCGTCGCACTGCTGAGGCTCGGCAAGATAATGTCCGGCTGTTCGCTTTCGATGTAGCCGGCCATGCGTCGCGTTTTGTTGAACTTATCCCAAGTCGGCAGCGATGATAAATTCCATTTCAACGCGCGCGCCAAACGCAACATATCGCGCCACTTCGGATGATACGGATGCACGCGAATGATGCGCCGGCGCAAGTCATCATAAGCGGGATGTTGTTTGGTCGCGTCGTCGGTTGTTTCATCGGCAACAAACAACCGCGCTTGCTCAGGAATCCATTCCGGATAATGAACGCGCATGTCGAACAACAACAAATCCACCTGATGCCCGCGCGCCAGAAACCCGCGCGCCAACGCCAGCACCACCCGCTCGGCCCCGCCGCCATGCAAACTGGAGACGGGGAAAGCGATGCGCAATGGTTGTGCGGGACGAGCGGATGCGGAACGGTTCATGATGCAATTTATTTGTTCAAGTCAAAACTGAACGCTCACGCATCCAAACCAGCAGAACAAACAGTCGATAAAGATTCGTTCTTGGCCTGCGGCGGCCGCTCAGCGTTTGTTGCCACAGCGTTTGCACCGCGCCGGCATTGAGGAAAGGCGCCAGCGTTTCGGTTTGTGAAAATACTTCGTCCGCCGCCGCGCGCCATGGACCGAGAAAGAAATCCGCGAGCGGAACATTAAAGCCGTGCTTGGGCCGGTCCCACACGCAGCGCGGCAGGTCGCGGCGCGCAAGTTCCTTCAACAGCGTTTTCATGCCGTCGCGGAAATGCGCCTGCGGCGGCAGGGAAAGGG
>JAPPPS010000124.1 GCA_028817405.1 Gammaproteobacteria bacterium | reverse complement strand
TCGCGCACACGAAACCATCGAAGCGCGGCCATGGACGCGTGGCGCAATGACATGACATCCGAATCAAACGCCCCCCGCAAGCGCAACCACTTGGCGGGCATCGTCGCCATCGTGGCCGCGATGCAGGTGATTGCGTTTTCGGATGCGGCCGCGAAGTATTTGTCGCTCACGCTGCCGTTGATGGCGGTGATTTGGGGGCGGTTCTTTTTTCATGCGTTGTTCACCGGCGTGTATGTCGGGTTCAAACACGGGCCGCGCGCGTTAAACCCCGCAATGTCCGGCGTGTTGGCGGCGCGTGGCGCGGCGTTGTTCTGCGCGGTCGGTTTGTTGTATGCGACCATTCAGCGCATCCCGCTTGCCACCGGCCTCACTTTGTGGTTTGTCGAGCCGTTCATCTTGACCTTGCTGTGCCGCTGGTTGTTGAAGGAAAAAGTCAGCGCGGCGCAGTGGGCGGCGATTGCGGTCGGCTTCGCCGGCGTGGTGATTGCAATCAAACCGACGGTCGCGCCGTTTGATGTCGCGTATCTCACCGGCTTGGGCGCGGGCGTTTTCTATGCGCTGTTTTTGTTTTTGACGCGGTACATCGATGGCGACACGCCGCAGTTGGTGTCGGTGTTTCACACCGGCTTGGTCGGCGCGGCCGCGGCGTCCATCCTGGTACTGTTCAGTTGGCCCGCGGCCGGCCCCACGGTATGGGAATGGACTCTGTTGATGTTCGCCGGCGGCGCGGCCGCCGTCGCGCACATCTTCGTCATCAAGTCGTTCGAAAAAACCGACGCCTCGGTCATCGCGCCATACACTTACAGCGAAATCATCATGGCGGCGATTTTGGGCTACCTTGTTTTCGGCGACCGCCCGGACCGTTGGCTAATCATCGGCTGCGCCCTCATCATCACCTCCGGCATCATCGTCGGCCGGCATAAAACCCGCGAATAACCCGCGGGATTCTTTGCTATCATCATCCGCCGTTCGGGAGCAGGCCATGACCGACTACATCATCACTCCGCCGGCGCGGGCCAGTTTGCCGGTGCGCGGCTCTGATGCGCGGTTTCCGGTGCGGCGGGTGTATTGCATCGGCGGTTTGCGCTGCAGGGTGGTTTGAATTGCGCGCCATGCAAATTCGTTCCGATGCGGCAAAAGGCGCCGCCTTGAGTTTGCCGGCGACGGTTTATGTCGGCCTTCTGGTAGCCGCGCCTTTGGGCATCCTGGTCGTTTATAGTTTCTGGTCGCAAGTTTATGTCGATATCGACCGCACTTTCACGCTGGCGAACTACCGGGAAGTGTTTCAAGACCCGCTGGTGCATTCCCTGCTCGCCCGGTCGATTTTCATCGCCGGCTTGGTAACGCTTGTCACCGTGCTGTTGGCCTATCCCATCGCCTATTTCATCGCGCTCAAAACAACCAAGCCGACATTTTGGCTGTTGTTGGTCACGATTCCGTTTTGGAGCAGTTATCTGCTGCGGGTGTTTTCATGGAAGTTGATTCTCGGCTTCAACGGCGTGCTGAACAGTTCGCTTATGTCGATTCGCGCCATCGATGAGCCGCTGGCCTTTTTGTTGTACAACGAGTTCGCGGTGGTGTTGACGCTGGCGCATGCGTGGGCGCCGTTTGCGATTTTGCCGATTTATGTGTCGCTGCGGAAAATCGACCCCAGTTTGCTGGAGGCCGCGAATGACTTGGGCTGCGGCGCTTTCGAAAGATTCACGCGCGTAACCCTGCCCTTGACGCTGCCGGGGATAATCGCGGCCGGCCTCATCATCTTCATTCCCACGGTCGGCGATTATGTCACGCCCGCGCTGGTCGGCGGCGCGGACGGCAAGATGATTGCCAACCTCATCCAAGTGCAGTTCGGCGCGGCGAACAACTGGCCGTTGGGCGCGACGCTGTCGTTGCTGTCGATGCTGTGCGTGACTTTCGTCGCGCTGGCGGCGGTCATCGCGCTGCGCTTCGCCGGGCGGCGGGTGAGATGAAAATGTCGCGTCGATTTGCCCCGGGCTTGCGCGTTTATGCGCTCGCGTATCTGGCGTTTTTGTATTTGCCGATTTTGT
>JAPPPS010000071.1 GCA_028817405.1 Gammaproteobacteria bacterium | reverse complement strand
ATCCCAAAGCGCCAGCGCCTGCATGGCCGAGGTCTTGCCCGAGTTGTTCGGCCCGATGAACACCACCGGGTTGCCGAGTTCAATTTCGGCTTTGCCGAAGCGCTTAAAGTTGCGGATGGTAATTTTAGTCAGCATGGGATTAACTCGGAATGACGATGCGCGTTAACTTGCGGCAGTTTAACGGTTCCGCTCAAGATATACCAGCAGCAGCGGGAAAGTCGACCGGTTCGGGAATTGACAGACACCGTTCGGCAGCCGCGCGCGCCGGACACGCAAACAACCAGAACGGCCGCGACTGGCTGCTGAATTCATTCAGCGTATGGCGCGATTTGCATTTTCCGTTTGCTTTTCCAACCACTTGACAGCCGCTCGCTCGTTTTCTTCGATGGCGATTTCAACCGCTCGTTTGGCGGATTCGAGGAGGTGTTTTGATTGTTTGGAAAGGGCGAAGGATTCGGCGACTTTTTCCTTGATTTGCGCTTGCTTTTCTTTCGAAATGGTCGGCAAGACAATCTTGCGAAATTCATCTTCGCTGATGGCGGTCAGAATTGTTCCGCTGCATCCTTTCTTCAGTTGCATCCGGCCGGCGACGCTTTTTAGAAACACCAGCAGCGTTTCAGGGTTGATGATTTCCGAATTGACGACATGAAACCCCGTGGAACAAAGAGAGTCGCGGCTGTATTCCTCCCTAATCATGGCGATTTTTTCCAGGGACCCTTCAACGGAGGAAACGATGACATCGTTTTCTGCAACTTTGCATCTCGCTCTGTCCGGAAGGTCCCGCCCTTGCGCGGTTGTGCAACCCGCAACTTCCCCGTTTTCCGTAATGTTGGCGAGTTCAATGTATTTATACTCTCGCGCGCCGTCCGGGTTGTGGTTTTTTGCTTTTAGATTCAACAGGTCGCCCACTACCCCATAACCGCCGGAATAGTTTTGTATGGCGTTGACGATTTCGTCATATTTCGGCTGAAAGTAGTCGGCGTCGATGCGCTCGGCTTTTTGCAGGTCGGTGTAGTGTTTGACAAACCATGATTGGTGGTTGGGCCGCCAGTTCGTCAACCCAAGTTCCGAGAGGAGAATGGATTGGGTTTGATGGTAAATATCCCTTGACAGCGCTCTGACGCGTAACGCTTGCTGCATTGCCTTTTGTATTGAAGGGTCAATCGCCGACAAACAGTCAGGAACAGGCAGTTTGGTTAACAAAAAGTCATAAAACCTCGGATGCTCGGTGCCGTATTGCCCCCGCTTGAGAATCGTTTGCACGGTATCCGTCATGCACAAAGCGAACAATGTGAATGATGAAATCTGATTTGTTTTCTGCCTGAAAACCAAAAACTCGGTCGAGAAAATTTGGTCTTTCTGTCTTTTTTCAACGATTCCCATTTCTTGCAGGTAAGAGCGCAGCCGCGAGATTAAAAAGTCGCCCTCTTGCGCGATTTTCTTGGCGCTGGCAATGCCGCTTACCACAACGCCTTTCTCGAAGAATTTCTGCAGCCCATCCGTCAAATCATAACAGATGGCGTCTCGACTGATTTCCTTGCAAACATCAACAACATGAAAGAAAAAATCGGTGACCGTTTTGCTTGATTTGCCGGCAAGCATTCGCCAATTATCCAGTTTGTCTCTCATGAAAAAATCAGGAGAGAAAAGGAAGTTCCCAAAATCATATTTTGAGCACTCCGATTTATTGACAACTGAGTATCGCATTCTTACTTCCCGGTCCAGAACGACAGGTTTTCGCTCTTCGCCCACGCGATAAACACCTCGGCGATTCCGTCCGGCAACTCGCCGTCGTGATTGTGCAAGTCATGCTCCACAATCAAGTGACCGTTTCGGTCCAGTTTGTCTTGACCGTTTTCGTTTTTGAGATAAACATAATCCCCGGAGTTGTCTTTGCCGCCGTTTTCACTTACGGCGAAAAAGATGGGGTAGTCATCCACTTTTGGACAAACTTCGTCATCCCATTTCTGGCAGAACAACACGCTGGTTTTGGTCCCCGTGTGCGGCTTGAAAGTGTTGCCGTGCAGGCCGACCACCGCCAGAATTCGCGCGCGTTCGGCGATGAAATCGCGGATGTATTTGTCGGTGGTGTTGTTAAACCGGCCCTGCGGCAGGACGATTGCCATGCGACCGCCGGGCTTGAGGAAGTCCAGATTGCGCTCGATAAACAGGATGTCCCGCCCCACCTTGTTTTGCCATTTGCCGTTCGGCTTCAAACCCAGTTCATACTGGTGCAGCAGGCGGCTCTCTTTAATGTCGCCGGCAAACGGCGGGTTTGCCATGAGTAAATCAAACCGGAAGGTTTTGTTCTCCGACGGTTTCTGCCGCAGTTTTGTCAGCCGCTCAAACCCCCGGCCGTAGGTGTTCATCCACTTCATATTCTTGGATTGGTCTTTCCAGCGGTTAAAGTCCAGCGTGTTCAAGTGCAGAACATTGGTCTCGCCGTCGCCGGCGATGAGATTCAGCGTGCGGGCGACGCGCACCGCCTTCTCGTCGAAGTCGATGCCGAAAACTTTCAGCACATCGTCCTTTTCCGATTCGGTGATTTCGGTGTTGCTGAAAAGATGGCCGGTGAGTTTGAAAATGGTGTGCACCGGAAACCCGCAACTGCCGGAAGCGGTGTCTATCATGTATTCGCCGCGCTTGGGATTCAGCATCTGCACGCACATGTCGATGACATGGCGCGGCGTGAAATACTGCCCTTTCTCGCCTTTGGCGGATTTGTTGACCAGATATTCAAACGCTTCGTCCACCACCAGGAGGTTGGAGTTGAACAGTTTGACATCCTGCAAACTGGAAACGCAGATGGCGAGGTGGCTGTCGGTCAGTTCAAACTCGGCGGATTCCGGGAACACGCCGCGCCATTCGCCTTTCGCCTTGTTGAACAGGTTTTGAATCTTCTCTTTCAGTTTGGTGTCGGTTTGCCCGGTGTTTCTGAATTCCATCGCCCTGAAACCCGAATCATCAACCCCCGCGACCGCGCCTTTCAGCGCATCGTAATCGGTGCCGTCGAGATAACCCGGCTTGCCGCCGTATAACTGCGGCGGTTCATTGGCCGCGGTTTTGGTAACTTGCATGACATGGTAGTTGATGACCTCCTTGTCGGCCCGGCTCAAACATTCGTCGTAGAGTTTGGTGAAGATGAGTTTGAACACCTCCTCAAACACATCCACGCCGGCGTTGGCGAGCACTTCGTCCTCCATTTCCAGGATGATGTCTTTCAGCGACTTGCGCTCGTTGGCGAGTTTGTCCCTGACAATCAAATCCCTTAATGTGAAACGCTCGTCGAGGATGTCTTCCAGCGACTGGCCGGCGCCGGGGATGTCGGTGATGTCCTCGAAGTAGTTCGGGTCTTTGCGGTGATAGTGGGAGATTTGCCCGCCGTTGGTCCACACGCCAATCGGCGCGCCGGTGGCGTTGCAGTAGGAGCGCAACTGCTGCTTGCCGTCTTTGAGTTTGGGCTTTTTGAGTTCGACCACGATGTACGGCGTGTCCGGGCGGTCTTCGTCAAAGATGACGATGTCAACTCTTTTCTGCTCCCTGCCGAAACTGACCGGATGCTCAAACGCCAGCCGCTTGGCCGGATATTTGTAGTGGTCAATCAGCCGCGCCGCATAGAGTTGGCGGACGATTTCCTCCGGCTTCAGCCGAATCGCCTTTCCCCGCACGATGCACTTCACAAAAGGCGCGTCTTTGCCTTTGACTTTTTGCGTCGACACCTTCCGCATCAGGGACGAAATTTCGTCATCCGAAAACAAGGCAAGACGCTGCCGACTGTCGTTCAGGATTTGTTCAATGGTCATGGGGATTCGGGCTTGGCGGTCAAAGCGGCTCACGCGACTCTTGCTGATGGCGGTCAGGCGGTGGACTTCCGAGATGGGGTAAACCCCTGCGCCGATGAGTGACTGGGTCATGCTGTCGTCCTGTGGTGGGCGGCGAGTATAGCGGTTTTTGTCTTGCGCGCCAACGGCGGCGACTTGGAATAATCGGCGCGGTTGTTGCGGCCCACCGGGCGCAAAAATTCCCCCTTTACAAACCCCAAAATCGCGGTTATATTGCGCGGAATTCGGCGCATCGGGCGCCGGTTTTCTGTGCCTGCCAACCGGTAGCACCAACTGACCAATCCACCTACCCACCAACCCACCAACCCACCAACTCACCTACCCACCTACCGATACGGAGGACACGATGAACATCGCCATCAACAAACCGACCGGCGCGAAACTGCAAGCCGCCAAAGCGACGGTGGCCGCGACCGTGGCCGCCATGGCCGCCAACACCGTCAGCACCGTCAAGACTGCAGTGGTCGCGGCCGCGGCCGCGGCGCTGGCCGTGGGTTTCTCAACCGCGGCGCAAGCGCAGTGGTCGCCGAAGAAGCCGATTGAACTGATTATCATGGCCGGCACCGGCGGCGGCGCGGACCAAATCGCGCGCCTACTGCAGGGACTCATCGAGCAAAAAGACCTGTCGCCGCGGCCGTTCATTCCGATTAACAAACCGGGCGGTTCCGGGGCCGAAGCGCTGCGCTATCTGCAGGGCAAAAAAGGCGATGACCATGTGGTGCTGGTGACGCTGAACAGTTTCTACACCACGCCGATTATTCAGCGCGGCATCGGCGTCGATGTGCGACGGTTCACGCCGATTGGCCGCATGGCGCTGGACAACTTCCTCCTCTGGGTGCACACCGACCAGGCCGGCATCACCGACCTCGACAGTTATGTGGCGGCGGTCAAGTCGGCCGGCAGAAACTGGAAAGTCGGCGGCACCGGCATCGGCCAGGAAGATTCGATTCTCACCGCGATGATGGAAAGTCATTTCGACTACGAAGTGACTTACATTCCGTTCCCCGGCGGCGGCACCGTCGCCAAAAACTTGGTCGGCAAACACATCGATTCCACCGTCAACAACCCGGCCGAACAAAACGAGTTCTACCGCGCCGGCAACACCAAGCCGCTGGTGCAGTTCACCGCCAACCGTCTGCCGGCTTATCCGGACATCCCCACCGCGAAAGAATTGGGCCACGACATTCAATACTACATGCAGCGCTCCATCAACGGCCCGCCCGGCATGTCCAAGGCCGCGCAGCAGTGGTATATCAACTTGTTCGAGACGCTGTTCAACTCGGCCGAGTGGCAGCAGTTCTGCACCGACGACGGCCTGGCTTGCGACACCTGGCTGGCCGGCGATGCGTTGGGCGCATACCACCGCACCGAAATCGCCAAGCACCGTGACTTGATTGAGTCGGTCGGGGCGACGGCCATCACCGGCGAGTAGTCCGGCGAATAGTCGGGGAATAGTCCGGGAGCAGTCCGGCGAATAAGTCGCGAATAAGTTGCGATAAACCGCGACACCGTGACCACCGTCGCGCGACAACCACGCAACAAACCGCCGCGTTGAATCGCCTCCCATCCGCGGGCGCAAGTCCGCGGATGGGTTGGCGATGCGGCGACAAGTTGCGGTGAGCCGTTCGATACTTTGCGACTCCTTGCGACTCCCTGCGACTCCTTGCGACACCTTCGCCCCCCGGAGACAACCTCATGACCGTGCGCACCGCGGAACTGGCGATGGCGCTCATCTGCGCGCTGTGCTCCATCGGCCTGATGGTCAAGAGCGCGGAGTTGAACATCGGCTGGGTCGAGGGCCGCGGGCCGGGCGCGGGCGCGTGGCCGTTCTGGCTGTCGGCCGGCATGCTGGCGGCGTCGCTGCTCACGCTGTGGCGGTGGCACAAAAGACGCACTGCGGAGTCGCGCTCGACGGCGCTGTACTTAAGCCGCGAAAACGCGCTGGTGGTCGGCATCTCGGCCGGCTCGATTTTGTTTTTGTTGGTCGCCACGCATCTCATCGGTTTATACGCCGCGCTGTTTTTGTTTTTGTTGTTTTATTTGAAGTTCGTCGGCCGCCATTCATGGCCGTTGACCGCGGTGCTGACGGTCGCGCTGCCGGTGTTCATCTTCTGCTTGTTTGAATGGGCGTTAAAAATCCCGCTGCCGAAGTCGGTCACCGAGCCGCTGTTCTACCCCATCTACGACTTGATGTACTCCTAACGCGCACCATGGACTCGATACTTCCGCTGCTCGGCGCCGGCATTCTCGAAGCGCTGCAGCCGCTCAACTTGATGATGATATTCATCGGCTGCGCCATCGGCTTGCTGGTCGGCGCGATGCCGGGCTTGGGTTCGGTCAACGGCGTGGCGATTTTGTTGCCGATTACTTTCTTGGTGCCGCCGACCGCGGCCATCATCTTCCTCGCGGCGATTTATTACGGCGCGATGTACGGCGGCGCCATCAGTTCGATTACCTTGGGGATTCCCGGCGCATCCACCGCGGTGGCCACGGTGTTCGACGGCCGGCCGCTGGCGCAGCAAGGCAAAGCCGACCAGGCGTTGTCCGCGGCCGCGGTGGCGTCGTTTGTCGGCGGCACCATTTCGGTGGTGCTGTTTACGCTGTTCGCCCCGCCGTTGGCGGCGTTCGCGCTCAAGTTCGGGCCGCCGGAAGAATTCGCGCTGATGGTGTTGGCGTTCGCCACTTTCATCGGCCTCGGCGGCGACGACATACCGAAAACCATCTTCTCGATTCTCATCGGCTTGGTGCTGGCGGCGGTCGGCCTGGACATCATCTCGGGCCAGCCGCGCCTCATCTTCGGCAACTTGCCGGGGTTTTTGCACGGCGTCAACTTCCTGGTGCTCGCCATCGGCATCTACGGCATCGGCGAAATGTTATGGACGCTGGAGACCACCAAAGGCAAAGTGGTGGTGCATAAAGTGAAACTGTCGGTGCAGTCGATGCTGCGCAACCTCGCCGACATCAAGCGATACATCGGCACCACATCGCTGGGCTCGTTGCTCGGTTATTTTGTCGGCACCTTGCCGGCTGCGGGGGCCACCCCGGCGTCGTTGATGTCGTACGGCATCGCCAAAACATTCTCCAAAAATCCGGACAGTTTCGGCAAAGGCAACGTGTCCGGCGTGGCCGCGCCGGAGGCTGCCAACAACGCCGCATCCACCGGCTCGATGCTGCCGATGATTACGCTCGGCATTCCCGGCTCGCCGACCACCGCGATTTTGTTGGGCGGCATGATTATCTGGGGCCTGCGGCCCGGCCCGCTGCTGTTCACCGAGCATCCGGATTTTGTTTGGGGACTCATCGGCTCGCTGTATATCGCCAACTTGGTCACGGTGCTTATCAACCTCGCATTCATTCCGGTGTTCGTCAAGGTGCTGACTTTGCCGTTCACCATTCTCGCGCCGGTCATTTATATCTTATGCATCGTCGGCGGTTATGCGCCCACGCAAACCATGCACGATGTATGGCTGATGTTTTTGTTCGGCATCGTCGGCTACTTGATGCGCAAGTTAAACTACCCGGTCGCGCCGGCGGTGCTGGCGATTGTACTGGGGCCGTTGGCGGAGCGTTCGTTGCGCCAGTCGCTGCTGGCGTCGCAAGGCGACATGCTTACTTTCATCGAGCGGCCGATTTCCGGCGTCTGCATCGCGTTTGCGGTGGCGTTGATGGTGTATCCGCTGGTGCGCAAATGGCGGGCGAGCAAACAGAAACAACGCGCGACCGACGCCGGCAAAAACCCCGGCGATTAATCCCCGTCGCGAATCGAATCATCGAATCATCTCATCAAACCCCTGAACCCCATCGAGGCGAACTCATGAACAGAACAGTCAACACGGCCACCGACACGCTGGCCAAGAAAGACAAAAGCGGCGGCGTCATCTCCGGCGGGCATCTGGTCGCCAAGGCGCTGAAGAACGAAGGCGTCGACACCATCTTCACGCTATGCGGCGGCCACATCATCGACATCTACGACGGCTGCCTGGACGAAGGCATTCGCATCGTCGATGTGCGTCACGAACAAACCGCCGCGCATGCCGCGGACGGTTATGCGCGGCAGACCGGCAAGTTGGGCTGCGTGGTCACCACCGCCGGCCCCGGCTGCACCAACGCCATGACCGGCGTGGCCACCGCGTTTCGCAGCGAGAGTCCGATTCTGCACATCGGCGGCCAGAGTTCGCTGTCGCAGCATAAAATGGGCTCGCTGCAGGACTTGCCGCATGTCGACATGCTCGCGCCGATTACCAAGTTTGCGTCCGGCGTTTACAGCACCGAGCGCGTCGCCGACATGGTGAGCATGGCGGCGCGCGAATGTTTCACCGGCGCGTTCGGCCCCGCGTATTTGGAAATCCCGCGCGATGTTTTGGACCGCGAAATCCCGGTCGAGGATGCGGTGATTCCGGCGCCGGGACAGTACCGCGCATCGTGCCGTTCCATCGGCGACCCGGCCGACATCGAAAAACTCGCCGACATCCTGGTTAAATCGAAACGCCCGGCCGCGTTGTTCGGCCAGCAGGTATGGGCAAGCCAAGGTCACCGTGAAGCGATTGCGCTGGCGCGCACGCTCGACATCCCCGCGTATATGAACGGCGCCAGCCGCGGCATGCTGCCGCAAGGCGACCCGCATCACTTCGACCGCACCAGGTCGGACGCGTTCAAGAACGCCGATGTCATTCTCATCGTCGGCACGCCGTTCGACTTTCGCATGGGCTACGGCAAGCGCATCTCGCGCGACGCGACACTAATTCAAATCGACCAAAACTACGCCACGGTCGGCAAGAACCGCGACATCAGTTTGGGTTTGGCCGGCGACCCCGGCGCGATTTTATCCGCGGTCGAACAGGCCGCGTCCGCTCGCAGCGACAACGGCGCGCGCGCTGAGCGTCAGTCGTGGATGAAACAATTGCGCGACATCGAGTCGACCAAACTCGACAAACTCATGCCGCTATTCACCACTGACCAGAATCCAATTCATCCGTACCGTTTGGCGTACGAGATTAACCAATTCCTCGCCGACAACAGCATTTACATCGGCGACGGCGGCGACATCGTGACCATCTCCGCGCAAGCGGTGCGCCCGCGCAACCCGGGCCAGTGGATGGACCCCGGCGCGCTCGGCTCGCTCGGCGTTGGCACCGGTTTTGCGATGGCGGCGAAACTCGCGCATCCGCAAAAGGAAGTGGTTTGTTTGTACGGCGACGGCTCGTTCGGCATGACCGCGTTCGACATGGAAACCGCGCAGCGTTTCGGCGCGCCGTTCATCGCCGTGGTCGGCAACAACTCGCACATGAATCAAATTCGCTACGGTCAAATCGCCAAATACGGCGACGCGCGCGGCAATGTCGGCAACCACTTGGGCGATGTGGCGTTCAGCGAGTTCGCGCGCCTGCTCGGCGGCTACGGCGAAGAAGTGCGCGAGGCATCCGCGATTCAACCGGCGCTGCAGCGCGCGCGCGAAGCGGTCGCCGGCGGCGGCCAATGCGCGGTGCTCAATGTGTGGGTCGACGCCGATGAATACGCGCCGGGGACCAAAGCGCAGACGATGTATAAGTGACCGCGCCGACGGTTAACCGCAACCGTTAACCGTTACCGTTACCGTTGCCGTTAACGCTCAACGCTCGAAACCTTAACCCTTCCAACCGCAAGAGAAACCATGAAAGCGCTCGACGATGTAACCATTCTCGACTTCACCCATGTCCAGTCGGGCCCGACCTGCACGCAGTTGCTTGCCTGGCTCGGCGCCGATGTCATCAAAGTGGAACGGCCCGGCGCCGGCGACGCCACGCGCAAGCAATTAGTCGACAAACCCGGCGCCGACTCGCTGTACTTCACCATGCTGAATCACAACAAGCGCTCGCTGACGCTGAACGCCAAGCACGCGTCCGGCCGGCAAATCCTCGAGCGCTTGGTTAAAACATGCGATGTGCTGGTGGAGAACTTCGCGCCCGGCGCGCTCGACCGCATGGGTTTCACTTGGGAGCGCATTCAAGAACTCAACCCGCGCATGATTTTGGCATCGGTCAAGGGCTTCGGGCCGGGCCCGTACGCCGAGTGCAAGGTGTATGAAAATGTCGCGCAGTGCGCCGGCGGCGCGGCCTCGACCACCGGCTTTCGCGACGGCCCGCCGCTGGTGACCGGCGCGCAAATCGGCGACTCCGGCACCGGCCTGCACCTCGCGCTCGGCATCGTCGCGGCGTTGTTTCAGCGCGAGAGCAGCGGCCGCGGGCAGCGCGTGTTCGCGCCGATGCAGGACGGCGTGCTGAACTTGTGCCGGGTCAAACTGCGCGACCAGCAGCGCCTCGACGCCGGGCCGCTGACCGAATACTCGCAATACGGCGAGGGTGCGCCGTTCGGCGACGCCACGCCGCGCGCCGGCAACGACTCCGGCGGCGGCCAGCCGGGCCGCATCCTCAAATGCAAAGGCTGGGAAACCGACCCCAACGCATACACTTATTTCATCACCCAAGCCGCGGTGTGGGAGGCCATCTGCGAAGTCATCGGCAAGCCGGAATGGAAAGACGCCCCGGACTACGCCACGCCGCCGGCGCGCCTGCCGCGGCTGAACGAAATCTTCGACGCCATCGAGGCATGGACCGTCACCAAAACCAAGTTTGAAGTCATGGACATCTGCAATCCGTTGAACATTCCGGTCGGCCCGATTTTGTCGATGAAAGAATTGGCGGAAGAACCGTCGCTGCGGGAAACCGGCACCATCGTGGAAGTCGACCATCCGGAACGCGGCCCGTACTTAACCGTCGGCTGCCCGATAAAAATGTCCGACTCCGAAGTCGAAGTGGCGCGCGCGCCGCTGCTCGGCGAACACACGCAGGAAGTGCTGCGCGAAGTGCTGAACTATTCCGACGACGATGTCGCCGCGCTCATCGAATCCGGCGCGGTTTAACCAAGCAACCCCAACCCCATCAACGCCACAGGAGAACATCATGCGAATTGTCATTCACGGTCAGCAAGCGTTCGGCCGCGCGGTGCTGGAAAAGTTGTTGGCGCGCGATGCGGCCGACGAACAAATCATCGCGGTCTGCACCGCCCCGGAGCAGCCGGGCAAAGCGGATGACCCGCTGAAAGCCTTGGCGCTGGAACACGACTTGCCGGTGCATCAACCGGCGTCGTGGAAAACGCCGGAAGCGTTGGCGTTGATGCAATCGTTCAACGCCGATGTGTGCATGATGGCGTATGTTTTATTGTTCGTTCCCGAGGCGGTGTTGAACGCGCCGCGACTCGGTTCGTTTCAGTACCATCCGTCGCTGCTGCCCATGCACCGCGGCCCGTCGTCGATTAACTGGCCGATTGCCATGGGCGCGACCGAGACCGGTCTTTCCATTTTCTGGCCCAACGACGGTCTCGACGAAGGCCCCATTCTGCTGCAAAAAACCTGCGCCATCGGCCCCGATGAAACCCTCGGCGATGTCTACTTCAACAAACTCTTCCCACTCGGCGTCGACGCGATGCTAGAGTCGCTGGACTTGGTGAAAGCCGGCGACGCGCCGCGCATCGCGCAGGACTTAACCGCCGGCTCGTACGAATCATGGTTCGGCAAAGCGCAGGCCGAGGTGGATTGGACGCAGCCGGCGCAGACCGTTTACAACATCATCCGCGCCGCCAACCCGCAGCCCGGCGCATGGACGACGCATGCCGGCGCGCGACTTTCCATTTTCGACAGTGAATTGATTGCCGACGGCGGCGGTGCCGGCGCCGGCAAACCCGGCGAAGTGTTAACCGTCGACGACAACGGCATCACCGTCGCAGCAGTCGATGGTGCGATTCGCATCAAACGCGTGCGCGCCGATGCCGGCAAAATCCCGGCCGCGGAATACGCCGCCGCCGGCAACCTAAAACCCGGCGAGCAACTCGGCTGAACGCGCCCCGCCGCCCCTTCCGCGGCCCCCGCAATCACCGTCGCGCCACCGTCGCGCCGCCGCCACGCAACCCAAAGCACAGGGCCGTTTTGCGCCAGAGCGCCGCGCGATTGCGGCTATACTGGCGGCATGACGCTGGATTTCCAAACCTGCTACCGCGCGCACTGCGACCGCGACGCGCGCTATGACGGGCGGTTTTTCACCGCCGTCACCAGCACCGGAATTTTCTGCCGGCCGGTATGCCCGGCGGTCGCGCCGAAGCCGGAGAACTGCCGGTTTTTCCCATCCGCCGCGGCCGCCATCACGGCCGGATTCCGCCCGTGCATGCGCTGCCGCCCGGAGTCGGCGCCGCACAGCCCGGCCTGGAACGGCGTCAAAACCACGGTCGCGCGCGCCCTGAAACTCATCGAGCAAGGCGCGCTGGAAGAACACGGCGTCGACCAATTGGCGCAGCGGTTGGGAGTCGGCGAGCGCTACTTGCGACGGTTGTTCGCCGCGCATGTCGGCGCCAGCCCGGCCGCGGTGGCGCGCATCCGGCGGGCGCGTTTGGCGCGGCAATTGGTCGCCGACACCGCGCGCCCGCTGGCCGACATCGCATTCGCGGCCGGCTTCGGCAGCGTGCGCGCGTTCAACGCCGCCTTCCGTCGGTTCTACGGCGCGCCGCCCTCGGCCTTTCGCAAGGGCCGCGGCGGCGCGGCCGCGGCTCACACCTAACCCGCATCCGACCATGAAAACTTTGAACGAAGACCGCTACGCCAGCCCGCTCGGCGAGTTGGTTATCTTGGCCGACGACGGCCGCCTGTGCTACCTCGACTTCGCCGACAACGCGCGGCGGATGGAAAAGTTGCTGACCGCTCGCTACCGCAAATTTGAGACGCGGCCCGGCGCGCCCATGCCCGGTCTGCGCGCGCGCCTCGACGGTTATTTCGGCGGCGACTGGAGCGCCTTCGACGGCCTCGACTTCGACACCGGCGGCAGCGACTTCCAGCGTTTGGTGTGGCGCGGCCTGCGCGCGATTCGGCCCGGCGCGCGCGACACCTACCGTCGCCTGGCCTCCGCCATCGGCCGCCCGCGCGCCAGCCGCGCGGTCGGCGCCGCCAACGCGCGCAACCCGCTGTCCATCGTCATCCCCTGCCACCGCGTCACCGGCGCCGACGGCCGTCTGCGCGGCTACGCCGGCGGCGTCGAGCGCCAAGCCTGGCTGCTCGACCACGAACGCGCAACCCCAGGCTGGCGCATCATCGACGCGCGGAAATAACGACGGGGAATTTGGCGGGGGGGCGATGATTTGGCGGGGAGACGGTGATTTGGAGGGGCGGCGATGCGCTTGTCGCGCGCATCAACTGGTACCGAGGAGAGGACTTGAACCTCCACGGGGTTGCCCCCACTGGCACCTGAAGCCAGCGCGTCTACCAATTCCGCCACCTCGGCCGAGCCATCCGCGACTCTACAACCCATCGCGCGCGGAGTCAATCCGGATGACAAGCGGCTGGACACACCCGCCGGCGGCGAACACCGCCGGCGCGAAAAGCGGCGGTTGTCCGTTGTGGGAGAGCATCGTCAGTTTCCTCGAGTGGGGTTATGCCAACGGCGACTCTTTCGCGTTGGTTACGCTTGGCTCCTGGCTGATGGCGCGGCGGCATTTTTCCATTGTTTCGATGTCGATGCCGGGCACCGCTTTGGCGACCGCTTCATCCAGCGCATGCCGCACGGTGTCATCGCAAATTTCGGGGAACGATTTCAGTTTTTGGTCCGCGTATTCGTCGAAAGTTTGCGCCAGGTGAGCAATGTCGCAACGGTCGGGATGCGGCACAAGCAAGGTGCGCAGTGAATCCATGGAAAAACTGGGATAGGTGAGTTTTTTCTGCCGAATGTTTAAGAACGACAACATGCCGGGGGTGGAGTTCAGCCAGACACACCACGCTTTGCAGAGTTTTTCATATTCATCGTCACCGGTGTTCGGCCTCACCGGCACAAAAGCGGAACCGATGATTTCCATCTCCGAGTAAACCGCGAAAGTGCGGTTCAAGTTCAGCCATGAACGCATGGCGAGCAACAAGTGACTGCGCCGCGCCCACAGCGACTTGGCGTATTCGAGTTTGCCCTTCTTGCCGACGACAAACGAATCCGGCGAGGTTCGCATGCGCGTTTGGCGTTCGGTTTTATGGTCCCACAACGCGCGAATGTCCGGGTATTGGCGCTGCTTCACTCTGGCAAGCGCGCCGCGCACCGCTTGCCCGGCCGGGCCGACTTCGGCGACATCGCGCAACGGCGACAACGCTTTATTCGCGTTCAACGCTTCATAATATTGGGTTAGCGACGGGTCATAAAAACATGCTTCATTCCACGCGCGCTCGCGCAACGATTCGGTTTTGACCGCGACGATGTGGCCGTATTCGCCGAGCGGTTCGTGGTTGCCGTCCAATGCGGCAAGAATCGCTTTGGCGAGTTGGCGCGCGCCGTTGGCGGTGGACGGGTTTTCCGCCAGCGAGACAAAATGCGTATGCGTCGGCGGCGAAGCGTAGTAGCCGATTCGCCTGGCGACGATTAAGCATTCGTGAATGTTGGTGCTGTCGGAGAAATAAATGCGCCGGTTGTCGTGGCTGGTAATCACCAGTTCCAAGTGAAAACGCGCCGGGTCGGTCAAGAATTTGCGCGCTTCCTTTTGGCTCGGAGCGGTGCAAAAAGCGAACGGATAAACCATCGCCAAGGTGCCGCGGTCCTTGTCGAGCAAGGTGTCGGCAATCGGAATAAAAAACGAGCCCAGCGCGGTTTGGTCGATGATTTGCCGGTGCGCGCCGTCGGTCGCCGACTGCGCGATGTTAATCTCGTGCTTTTGAATCAGTTTTCGGTCCTGGTCGGGGAGATGCAGGTTGCGCAGCGAGTTGCGCGTATACGGCGGATTCATAATCACCATGTTGCACCGCCCTTTAATCGGCGGCGCCTCCATCGCCACGCCCTCCGCACTCATCTTCATCTGCTCGGTGTCATGCACGATGCCGGGAATGTACTGCTCGTTGTCAATCAGCAAATCCAGCGAACCGGCGCGCACTTTGTCCAGCGCGCCATGTTTTGACTTGTCGGCGTATTCCACTTGGTTTTTCATTTGGAACATGTTCATCTTGTTGTAATCCACCGCCGGCGCGCTCAAGGTCAGCATGCTCGCCGCAAGATGAACCGCGTGGCGGTTGATGTCCAAACCGTACAGCACATTTTCAACCAGATGAATGTGCAACTTGTCGAGCGATTTCTTGTCGCCGCCGGCCGCGGTGAGCCGCTCTTGCATCGCGCGCGCGGTCGCCATCAGCAGCGTGCCGGTGCCGCAGGCGGGGTCGCAAATTCTAAGGCCCGCGAGTCGGTTGACATCGCCCCAATCCACGCCGAGCCACGACGGCGGCATGGCGATTTCCGCCAGCAGAATGGAGGCCGGCGTGCTGGTGTAAAACGAACCGTCGTATTTCGCCGACGACAACAGCGTGTGATACATCGGGCCGGCGTGGTCAAGGCGCAAGTTGCGAACGCACGGCGCGGCTTCAATGCACGCGGCGACCAGCGTGTCCAGCGCGTCAATCGTGCGCATTTCGTTGGGCATGGTCTCCAAAATGGCGATGGCGGGGTCAATGACCGGCGCGTAATCCACCCGGCGAATTTTCTCCCAGTTCTCCAGCAGCCCGGCCCAGATGTTCAATCTTTTTCGCAAGGCCGCGAGTTTCGCCAGTTTCGGCACCGCTCCGCTGCGCTGCATGCGCTCGTGCAACAGCACGGTGTTGGTCAGCAACAAACACGCAATCAGGGCCGGGCGGCGGTCGATGCCGGCGTCGCCGGGCTCATAAAGCACCTGCAACACTTCGGCCAATTCCTTTGTCGTCTGCGGCGTGATGAACGATGCCGCGAGTTCAATCGCATCGCGCAGCGTGTGCACGACAAACTTCATGTCGCGATCGTCGACATCCTTGATTAACCGCGCCAAGTCGCCGAGCGTGCCGCGTATCCACTTGCCCTGGACGCCGTTGTGGTTGACTTGCGCCATCAGGTAATCGCTGCGCGCCGCGAGTTTGTCGGGGGTGAGGGCGACCGACGACGCGGTTTTAATTTCCGGCGGATAGCACAACGCGACCGCGTTCCAGCAGGCCGGATATTTCAGCCAGCGTTGCGCGCTCTTGACCGCGTCGCGACGGTTGACCGGGCCCTGGCCGTGCTTGCATTCGACCGCGGTGAAGTTGTGCGCGTCGGGGTTCTCGCGCACGGTGATGTCGCAGCGCTTCCCGCCTGGCGCGGTTTTCTCCGGCGCGGCGGACAATGCAAACTCCTCGCGCAACGCCAGCGCGACGGCGGTGTTGACGGCTTCTTCTTGGGTGGGCATGGCGGCGGGCGATTGAATACGCAACAGTAGTCGTTTTTGCGCCGACTATCAAGGCGCTATACCGGTTCAATACATTTGAGACAGTCGGGAGGCATCTTTGAGGCGTTGATAATACGCCACATATGCGCGGAAAATTTTAGCGGTTGTCGACGTTCGGGCATCACGGCGGTCGCGGCGTTGGCGGGGCAAAGTTGCTGCGGTGTCTGCTGTCCAAAATCGACGCAACCGATCTCACCGTCCGCGCTTATTCACGGAAAACACCAGAAAAGCAATCGCGTAACCAGAGATCAATCACTTGGCTCCGGTAACCCGCCATCGAAGCAATAGTATATTTTATTATACCTCTCTCTTAAAGACATCACATCTCTCTTCACCATGCGAATGCATTCTTCAGAATCTGCATGGATTGCATCATAAATCAAATGCGCAATCGATTTTAAATCTTGCGCGCTGTTGCCGTATCGTGTGATCTCAGATGTGCCGATTCTAATGCCAGTCGGCACCGCATCGGCAGTATCTTTGTCGTATGGGGTTAACATTTTGTTGGTCATAATATTTGCCGATGCCAACTTTTCAGAATACATCCCCGGGAAACATCGGCTTGTTTTGCCGATATGTCCGCCGGATGCCCGATAACCGAAACTTGAAGATAAACATTTTCGGACCAATGGAGAGGTTGGCGCCTCTGCAGCAATCAAATTGATGCACCGATTATCTCTGTATTTGACATGCCCCCTTTCGAGAGACATTAAATGCTGAAGGATTTTCGTGTTGTCGTCAGCGGCAAACACAAAATCAGCAATTTCACCCAACACCTTTGTGTCGTGAAAATCTCCAGTAGTAAAAGTCATCGAACTACACCAGATAAACTATAGTGACGGACAAAACAAGCAATACCGCCAACAACACATTGATCGTGCGATACCACTTCGGGTGAGCAAAAAGTCGCCTTACATATTGCCCTGAAAAACACCACAGCCCATGAAACACGAACGCCAAAATGGAGTTTACGACAACGACCAAAAATGCCGATTGAATATAATTTGAAGCCAGGGAGAACTGGGAAATTGCCGACATGGCGGCAACGTACGCTTTGGGGTTTAAAAGATTCAACAAAATCCCCTGCATAAAATGCAACGGTTTCGTTTCACCGACAGCATCTAATGGAGCGGAAGTCGCTATTCTATACGCAAAACAGCAAATATACCCCAACATCGCAATCTTCAAAGCCGAATATACCGTTTCAAATTCGAGAATCACGCCAACGCCAAAGGCGCAAATAACCAGATTGAACATGAACCCAACAAGAACGCCGAAAAAGTACGGCAAAGAATTCTTTAAGCCGTAGTTGATTCCGCTGTAAAACAACGAAATCACCGCTGGGCCAGGAGTACCCAGCAAGACAGTGGAAAAAACGATTAGGCCAATCCAGTTAAATTCATGCATATCTCCACCCTCCCCGCTTATAGGTTTAAATCACTCTTTGGCTAATCATAGCGTGAGCTGAAAGCAAGCCAAACATACCTCCATCTCTCATACAGCGCATGGTTTCACGAACACCGCCAAAATATACTGATGGACCAGGAGTTTCACGCATTTCAAGAAAACATAGCGTTATTAAACTGGTTTCTCTCAAAGCAAATTGCAGGCGCAACATTAAAGGAGACAAAGCCGCCATAAGACACCTGAACGCCGAGCAACATAACGACAGCGTTATACAACCTGGCGAACAGTTTCTCGCTAATGGTGTGGATAAACAATTTCATGTTCAAGCAAATTGTGCGGGCGCTTCGGTCGCGGAACTCTGTTTGATTTAGGAGGTGATCCAGCCCCAGGTTCCCCTAGGGCTACCTTGTTACGACTTCACCCCAGTCATGAACCATACCGTGGTAACCGTCCCCCCGAAGGTTAGACTAGCCACTTCTGGTACAGCCCACTCCCATGGTGTGACGGGCGGTGTGTACAAGGCCCGGGAACGTATTCACCGCGACATG
>JAPPPS010000052.1 GCA_028817405.1 Gammaproteobacteria bacterium | reverse complement strand
GCATCGCCACACCGTTCGGCGACCCCTCCGAT
Source organism: Gammaproteobacteria bacterium (assembly GCA_028817405.1). GTDB lineage: Bacteria > Pseudomonadota > Gammaproteobacteria > Arenicellales > Poriferihabitantaceae > JAHRAW01. The sequence continues at coordinate 2,041 of JAPPPS010000052.1, read as the reverse complement.
GCATTGCAATTCGGCATTCTGGCCGGGCGCGAATGGGTATTCTTGCGCCGCCACGGCGCCGGCCATCGCATCCCGCCGCACCGCGTCAATTACCGCGCCAACTTGTGGGCGTTGCGGCAGGCCGGCGTGGCGCGCATCGTCGCCTGCGCCGCGGTCGGCGGCATCGACCGCGCGTTGCCGGTGGGCGGTTTGGTGGTCCCGGAGCAACTCATCGACGCCACCTGGGGGCGCGCGCACACCTTTTTTGACGGCGCCCCCGGCGAATTGGATGCGCTCGGCGACCTGCAGCACATTGATTTTTCCCGCCCGTATTGCGAGGCATTGCGCGCCGACCTGCTCGCGGCCGCGCGCCGCGCCGGGGTCGCGGTCGCGCCGGCCGGCGTGTATGCGGTGACGCAAGGCCCCAGATTGGAGACGGCCGCGGAAATCGACAATTTGGCGCGCGGCGGCGCGACCATCGTCGGCATGACCGGCATGCCGGAAGCGGCGCTGGCGCGCGAGTTGGGTCTTGCCTACGCCACCCTCGCCATCGTGGTCAACCCCGCGGCCGGGCGCGCCCCGGCCCGCATCGACATGGCGGCCATCGCCGCGCACCTCGAAGCCGGCGCAGCCAAAGCGCTGGCGGTTCTGGCGCAGTTGTGACTATGCGCATGAGCAAACCGGAGCGCAAACCGCGCGACCAACTGCCGCTGCGGCGGATGGATGCGCTGCTGCTGGCGTTAGCCGCGCTGCTGCTGCTCGACGCCGCGGCCGGCTGGTGGCTGTGGCGCGGCGGCCGCGGCCTGGCGTGGGCCGCGGACTTGGCGGCCGGCGCGGCCGCGCTGGCGTTAGTGGCGGCGTTGTTTGCGGTCAACCGTCGCGCGCTGGTGGCGCCGATTCGCGGCATCGCCGGCTGGGCGTCGCGGATTCGCCAGGGCGATTTTTCGGCGCGTTTGGCGGCCGGCCCGAGCGCGTTATACGGCCTCACCGACGACATCAACCGCCTGGCCGAGTGGCTGGAATCGCTCGCCGAATCGAAGAACCGCGAACTGCTGGAACAAGCCGCGCGTCTGAAAACCCAGACCCACTTGGTGCGCCTTTTGTATGACATTTCCGGCGATTTCAGCGGCGGTGACGGTGGCGGCCACGATGGCGACGGTCTCGATGGTGACGGTGACGATGGCGGCGACCGCCGCCACGCGGCCGCGGCGTTGATGCAGCGCAGCGCCGCGCCGTTGGCGGAGGCGTTGGACGCGCGGCGGGTGGCGTTTTTCCGCTTCGGCGATGGCGACGGTGACGGTGATGGCGACGGTGACGACGGCGACCCCGCGCCGGCGCAAATCGCCGAATCAGCCGCGGCCGGGGCCGACACCGTCGCCGGCGATTCCAGCACCGCCGACGCCCTCCGCTGCGTCAAAATCCCCCTGCGTTTCGGCGAGAAATCGCACGGCGAATGCCGCGTGTGGTTCGCCGCCGCAAGGTTTCCGCTGCCGGACGAATTCAGCCAACTGTTGTACACCTTGGGCCGCAACATCGGCTTGGCGGTCGAGCGCATCGATTTGCACGCCGAGTCGGCGCGGTTGTCGCGAATGCGCGAGCGCGCCAGATTGGCGAATGAACTGCACGATTCGCTCGCCCAAACCATCGCCGGCCTGCGGTTTCAGGTGCGGGTTCTCGACGACCTCCTTCGCCAGCGCGAGGCCGCGGCGGTGGACGCGCAGATGCAAACCTTGGAAAATCTCCTCACTGAGGCCAACGCCGAACTGCGCAGTTTGATTCGGCATTTCCGCGCCCCGGTGGCCCCCGGCGGCCTGCGCCCGGCGATTGAATCAACCATCGAGCGGTTTCGAACTAACGCCGATATTGCGTTGTTTTTCCAAGACCAATGGGGCGACGCCGCCCTCCCGAAACAATGGCAGACCGAAATCGCCCGGATTATTTCCGAAGCCCTCGCCAACATCCGCAAGCACAGCCGCGCGCGCAACGCGCGGGTGCTGTTGGGCGTGGATGAGGGCGGCGGTTACACCGCGCTGGTCGAGGACGACGGCGACGGTTTTGTGGT
>JAPPPS010000083.1 GCA_028817405.1 Gammaproteobacteria bacterium | reverse complement strand
CACGGCGACTGTCTGGAAGTGATGAAACGCTGGGAGGCCGGCTGCGTCGATTTGATTTATCTCGACCCGCCGTTCAACTCCAACGCCAACTACAACATTCTTTACGGCAAAGATTCGGCCGGCAAAGCGCGCGACGAGCCGGCGCAGTTCACCGCTTTCAAAGACACTTGGTTTTGGAACGCCGATGCCGGCCGGCGCGTGCAAGAAATCAGTCGCGCGGCCGCGCATCCGGCGCACCGTGCAATCAAGGGTTTGGCGGAGATGTTGCCGGAAACGGGGATGCTCGCTTATCTTGTGTATATGGCGGAGCGCATCGCCGCGTTGCACCGTGTATTAAAAGACACCGGCAGCATTTATTTGCATTGCGACCCGACCGCGTCGCATTACTTGAAGACGATTATGGATTGTGTTTTTGGGCCGAATAATTTTAAGAATGAGGTATTGTGGTGCTACACCGGGCCGGCCAAAGCCACAACACGTTTTGCGCGAAAGCATGATTCCATTCTTTTCTACACAAAGAACAGTCATCACACTTTCAATGTACAAAGGGCGCCGTTTGACAAAGCAACGGTTGCAAGGCGGCAGTACGCCGAGTCCAAGAAAGGAGGAATTAAGTTCAAGGGGATGACCCGTGAAGCCATCGATAGAGGGAAGGCGATAGCCAATTGGTGGGCTGATATTCCGAGTGGTGGACAGATTAGTCGAAAAGAGTTTCTCGGCTACCCCACCCAAAAACCAATCGCGTTGTTGAAACGAATCATCCAAGCCTCATCCAACGAAAACGACATCGTCCTGGACCCATTCTGCGGCTGCGGCACCACCGCCGAGGCCGCATACCAACTCGGCCGCCGACTCATCGGCATCGACATCTCGCCGTACGCGATTACGCGCATCTGCCGCGACCGCCTGAAACACGCCGACGGCATCTCCATCCGCGGCCTGCCGACCGACATGAACAGCAGCCGCGAGATGGCCGAAGCCGACCGCTTCTTGTATGAACAATGGGCGGTGACCACGCTGCCGGGTTTCGAGCCGAACGAAAAACAAACCGGCGACGGCGGCATCGACGGCCTTGGGTTTTTGTTGAACCCGCCGGGCGACGAGAAGGGGCGTTGCGTTGTGCAAGTCAAGAGCGGCAACTTCACGCCCGACAACTTGCGCGCGCTACTTTCCAAAATCACCGGCGGCTATGCCAGCCTCGGCATCTTCGTCACGATGGAAAAAATGCGCGACACCAAAACCGCGCGCGACTGCGTGCTGAACGCCGGCAAGTTCAACGAAGGCGCAAAGACTTTCAACCGCTTGTTGTTTTGGTCGATGGAAGAACACTTCGACGGCGCCCGCCCGCCGCTGCCGGCCATGGCCCACCCCCGCACCGGCAAAGCGCTGCAAGACATGATTCCGGCGGGTTGATGGCGGGGAGCGCGCCCCCGTTGCATGTGCTAAATTCCCGGTCTTTTCCAACACCAACCGGAGGTTTTCCGATGTTTAAGAAATTCCCCGCGGCCGTGGTGTCGCTGATGCTGTTGTTTGTCGCCGCCGCGCCGCTGGCGCAGGCCGCCGACTACACCATTCGCGCGACCGCCAACTCCAACACCAACGACGAGGACTACGATGGCCTCATCGTGTTTGAGAACTTCGTCGAGTCCGCGTCCAACGGCGCCATCGATGTCGAACTTTTCATCGGCACGCAACTCTGCTCCAAAGGCGCGGAGTGTTTGCAGGGCGTGGCCGACGGCTCCATCGATGTTTACATCTCCACCTCCGGCGGCGCGGCCGGCATCTTTCCGTACGTGCAGGTGCTGGACTTGCCGTATTTGATGGCCGATGACCGCATCGCCGAGACCGTGCTGGCCGGCGACTTCACGCGCAAACTGCGCGCCATGGCGTTGGACGATTCGGATGGCGCGATTCGCCTGATGACCATCGGCAACACCGGCGGCTGGCGGAACTTCGCCAACACCAAGCGCCGGGTGCGCGAGCCGGCCGACATGGAAGGCTTGAAAATTCGCACCGTGGTCGCCGACCTGCCGCAGGAATTGGTGCGCGCGTTGGGCGCATCGCCGACGCCGATTCCGTGGCCGGAGTTGTTCTCGTCGTTCCAAACCGGCGTGGTCGACGGCTCCAAAAACGGCATCACCGACATCATGGGCATGAAGTTCCCCGACGCCGGGCTGAAGTATGTAACCCTCGACGGCCACGCTTACATGGGCGCGCTGTGGTGGATGAACAACGCCAAGTTCATGGCCATGCCGGCCGACTTGCGCCGCGTGGTGGTCGACGGTTTCGCGGCGCTGCAGCAAGCCACCTTCGCCTCGCCGAAGCGCAAGTCGATTCAGGCGTACGCCGACTTCGCCGAAGGCGGCGGCGATTTGTATGTGCCGAGTCCGGCCGAGAAAGCCAAGTTCAAGGACGCCGCGTCGCCGGTTTATGACTGGTTCAAGTCCAATGTGCGCGGCGGCGCGACCGTGTTCAGCGCGCTGACCGAAGCGGTCGCGGAAGCCGAGTCGGAACTGGCCGGCGACACCGCGGCCGACATTCAGTAAACGCGGCGGTGGGTTGGGTGGGGCGGCGGCGGCCGGTTTGCCCGGCGCCCCGCGCCCGCCGCGCCGCTCACCGAAAAGGATACAGCCAGACGCGGTAGTCGTCGATTAGCGCATGCGCCTCTTTGATTTGCGCGGCGGTCATTTTCTTCGCCACTTCCTCCTGCGAAATCGCCGCGTCCGGGTCGCCGCCGATGGCCGACAGCGCATACCACAGGTAGGCGCGCACCAAGTCCGGCGCGGTGAGGCCGCGGCCGGTCTCAAAATACCAGCCGACCCCGGATTGCGCGCCGGCGTGGCCCTTCATGGCGGCGCGCAGATACCACTCAAACGCGCGGCGGTCATCGCGCGCCACGCCGAGGCCGAGCGCGTACAGCACGCCGATGAGTTCCTCGGCCTCGGCGTTGCCGGCGCGCGCCGCCAGGCGGAGTTCGCGCATCGCGGCCGCGTAGTCGCCGGCCTCCATCAAGTCGCGCGCGGTCTCGATTTCGGCATGGACGGGCGGCGCGGCGATGCTGAGCGCCGCCAGCAACGCGCAGAGACAAAGCGTTCGCAGGGCCGGTTTCATCGGGCGTGGAGGTTGGCGCGGGTGTTGTTCAGCGCGGTGGTGGTGGCGGTGATGGCGACGGTGGCGGCCGGGGGTCCGGCCGTGGCGGCCGAATCTGTCGCCTGGCCGCGCGCGCTGGAGGCGTCCGATTTCCGCGATTTTAACCCGGCGTTGGCTGACTTGGGCCGCCTGCTGTTCTACGACAAAATCCTCTCCGGCAACCGCAACATCGCCTGCGGCACCTGCCACCACCACGACCTCGGCGGCGCGGACGGCTTGTCGCTCGGCATCGGCGAAGGCGGCGTTGGCCTCGGGCCGCGGCGCAGCGCCGGGGCCGGGGCGTCGCGCATCAAAAAACGCGTGCCGCGCAACGCCCCCGCGCTGTGGAATGTCGGCGCGAAGTCGGTCACCGCGTTGTTCCACGACGGGCGGGTGGAAATCTCCGACATCTACGGCAACGGCTTCAACACGCCGGCGCAGGAATGGCTGCCGGCCGGCTTGCGCGGCATTCTCGCGGCGCAGGCGCTGTTCCCGCTGGCCGCCGAGTTCGAAATGGCAGGCAATCCGAAGGAAAACGAAATCGCCGGCGCGGCGTACAACCGCATCGACACGGTGTGGCCGCTCATCGCAAAGCGGGTGCGCGCGATTCCGGAATACGCCGCGCGGTTCGCCGCCGCGTACCCTGAGGTGCGCGCCGCCGCCGACATCAGCATCGTCCACATCGCCAACGCATTGGCCGCGTTCCAAGGGCTGGAATGGCGCTCGCACGACAGCGCTTTTGACGCCTTTTTGCGCGGCGACGAAGCGGCGTTGCCGGCCGCCGCCAAGCGTGGCGCCAAGTTGTTCTACGGCAAGGCCGGATGCGCGCGTTGCCACGCGGGCCCGCTGCTGACAGACCATAAGTTTCACGCGCTCGCGCTGCCGCATTTCGGGCCCGGGCGGACCCGGCCGTGGGACCCCATCGCGCGCGATGTCGGGCGCATGGGCGTGTCCGACCGGCTGGATGACGCGTACCGTTTTCGCACCCCGTCGCTGCGCAATGTCGAGTTGACCGCGCCGTACGGCCACAACGGCGCGTATCCCACGCTGCGCGGCATCATCCGCCACCATCTCGACCCGGCGCGCGCGTTTGACGCATGGCGGCCGGCGTTGGCGCGCTTGCCGGCCGCGCCGCACTTGGATGCCGGCGACTTCATCGCGCTGCAGGACGCGCGCGAGCGGGCGCGGCTGCGGGCGCGAATCGACATCGCGCCGGCGCGGCTGAGCGCCGCCGACATCGACGCGCTGGTGGCGTTCATGCACAGCCTCACCGGCCGCGAGTCGCGTTTCGGCCGGCGCGGCCGGCCGGCGCGCGTGCCGAGCGGCTTGGCGGTGGATTCGGTGGATTAATGCGCAAGGTTTTCATCAGCGGCATCGCGGTGGCCGATTTGGTCTTTGAACTGGACGAATTACCGTTCGCGCCGGTCAAGCACATGACCGACCGTGGGCGCATCACCAGCGGCGGCTGCGCGGCAAACGCTGCCGTGGCGGTGGCGCGCCTGGGCGGCCGGGCCGCGCTCGGCGCGCGCGTCGGCGACGACCTGTTAGGCGCGTTGGTGCTGGACGACATGGCGGCCGAGGGTGTCGACACCGCGTCGGTGCACCGCGCGGCCGGCGGACGTACTTCGTTCTCGGCGGTGTGTTTGGACGCCGCGGGCGAGCGCCTCATCGTCAACTACCGCGGGCGCGGTTTGGACGCCGGGCGCGCGCCGCTCGCCCCGCCCGCGGACGCTGATGCCGCGCTCGCCGACACGCGGTGGCTCGGCGGCCTGGAAGAAACCCTGGCGTTCGCGCGCCGCCGCGACATTCCCGGCATCGTCGACGCCGAACGGTTGGGCGACGCCGCGCCGCCAACGTTGCTTAGGGCGGCGACGCATGTGGCGTTTTCGAAGCAGGGGCTGTTGTCGCTGACTGACGGTGGTGGTGCCGGCGGCCCCGGCAGCGACCGTGGCGGCGATTTGCCGCGCGCGCTGGCGGCGGTGCGCCGGCGACTGGCGCCGTCCAGTTGGGCATGCGTGACCGACGGCGGCAACGGCGTATTTTTCACCGCGCCGGGCGGCGTCGAACACTTGCTGGCGTTTGCGGTGACCGCGCGCGACACCCTCGCGGCCGGCGATATCTGGCACGGCGCGTTCGCGCTGCGCCTGGCCGAAGGCGCAAACGAGGAAGATGCCATGCAATTCGCATGCGCCGCCGCGGCGCTGAAATGCGCCCACCCCGGCGGCCGCGACGCCTGCCCCGACCGCCCCGCCACCGAGCAATTTTTGCGCGAACGGGCGGCGGATTAATCTTCCGGCGGGCGGGTTTTTTTGCCGCCGTGGACGCTGGGTTCGAAGCACCATTTGCGTCGCAGGGTTTCCAGCGGCTGCAGAATTGTTTCCGGCAGGCCGAGCAGTTCGACCAACAGCGCGCGGTCTAACTGGTGGCGGGTGGCATCGTGGTAGGCTTCGTTGGCGGGGAGGAAAGTTTTGCTTTTGAAGCGGTTGAAGAGGCGCGCCGCGAGGCGGTGTTGCTTAGGCGTCAAGGCGCGGGTGTCGAGCACCGGCAGGTCGGGCAGTTGGCTGATGGTGATGCGCGCGCGGCCGGCTTGTTGGCGCGAGCCGCAATACCAACGCAGCAAGAGGCCCGGCGTCGAGTTCGCCCACAGCATCAACGCCGCTTCGTGCTTGGCGTTGTGCGGGCGCACATTCGGCCAGGCGGTTCCGCCGATGCTCGGCATCGGGGTGACGCAGGCGGCGAGGCTCTGAGAGTTCAAACGAAAATCCAGATTGAAATGCAATGTGGAGCGGGTTTTCCACACCGCATCGGCGGCGTCCTGCATGCCACGCCGTACCCGCCCTTGCGAGTCCGGCTTGACGATGAACGCGCGCTCGATGTCAGCGTGATGCGCCCACAAACATGGATAGGTCGGAACGCCGCGCAACTTCTCGATGTCGAACGGGCCGCTGAATTCGCCGGTTACCGGATGCTTTCCGTTGATGAGTCGATGCACCAATCCGCGCGCGGCGATGTCACCGAGTTTGGCAATGGGCAGCGGATGCTTCTCTGTCGCACTGGGCAGACGCAAGATGTTCTTTCGAAGCGCAATGACGGTGTCAAGCAGCGCGTTGTCCATAACACCCACCGCGCCGCCGTTCGCCAAACTGCTCAATGTTATTTCGCCCAAATGCTCGCCGCCGGCTTGGATGCCGTTGTTTGCGGCCTTGATAGCGCGCGCCACCTCGGCCGCTTGGGCCGCGTTGACTGGGCGTTTCAGCAGCGCGACAAAGTTCACCGGCGCGTGGCCCTGCTTGCGTGGGCGCGCGCGTTTTTTGCCGATGAGTAGCACCTCGGCCATCGCCGTGTCGGCGGAAAACGAAGTGGTATGTACGCCGCTGGAAACTAACGAGACGACGATGATGTCATCGTAGTGCGCGTCGACAAACCGTCGGCTGCGCAGCCAGCCTTTGCCGCGCGCGA